>JAQWBI010000060.1 GCA_028706475.1 Candidatus Cloacimonadota bacterium | reverse complement strand
TGAGGGCTCCAGAAGGGCGTTTTAGGGCAAAATCGACCAAATTTTCCACTTTTATTTGATAATTCCCACTGCCGGGCGCTTGACACATCTCAGCATTGACCAGGGTCGGAATTGTTCAATGGTCTTCTATATGTTATATGATCAAATGGACTTCAATATCGGGGGTAGATACTATACATTGCCTGAAGTCCTTGCCACCCCTTAACATATTTTAACAGAGATAGATAGCATATATGTCTTGTTACTCCAGTGCATTATTCGGATTATTTTTTTCGACGCACAAAAAACGGTTCCCGCAGGAACCGTATAATATAACTATATGGTATTAAGGAATTAGTCCTGAGGCAACCATTCGTCCCGTATTGTAGGTTTACGTTCCGGAGCAGGATCCTCCACCTGATATGCAGCTTCGGATAAGATATAGATTACTTTTACGCCGGCTTTGCCAAATGATTCGGTACTGGTAGCAATAAAGCTGTACTGTTCGGTATCGTAATTGATGGTGAAATCCGTAGCATCAATATACATCACACCATTCTCGTCAGATTTTATCTTATAGCTATCGGTATCGCTAAGGTTCAACAGACCGAAATCAAAAGGATAGTCACCAAATTCATCTTGCAGTTTAAATGCTTCAGCTGCATCAATTGCAGTTTTCATAATCGGGACTACTTTTTCGAATTTCTCTTGAGCCAGAGCTTCTGCGGCTTTGTCGATTTTTAGCTGGCGCATGCCAAAGAAAAACACAAAGACCAATCCCACTAAAAGCAGGATCATAATCAACTCTACTAAACTAACCTTATACTTGTCAGCTACTTGCAAATCCTTAGTTGCATCGGGCTGTGTATTTTTTGCTGTTTCAGACATTATCTTCTCCCTAGAAATTCTTCTTTGTTCTCACTCTTTTAAGCTTTCTTTTTTTGTCAAACCTTTTTTAGCATTTTCCCATTTTACCACTGTTTTACCAGACTAAATCAAGGTTCCTGCTCTCTGATAGACATGACTGAGAGGAGAGAAAGCCATCAATCTACATTTAGTGCATATAGGGTTTCGGTCTCTTTCCCCTGAAATCCTCAAGTATACGAGTTGGTTTCAAGCTCAAGGATACATTGAATGATGGTTTATCCGCATTGATATACTTCAGACCGCCCCTAAACTCTATAAAATCCCATATCAAGCTAGGATTTCTGAATCGAAGCCCCAAACCTTGCTCATAGAGGTGTTCCCTATTCTTTGAACCAGGACAACCATCCATTACAGCCATATCGATATAGGCAAAGTAGGAGATTTGAAACCCTAATACTCGGTACGACGTATTGAAGTCTTCTTCGATGCTGACACTCAAGAGATCAGTTCCCTGTAAATCTTCTCCCTCCCTGAAAAATATGTCTTCAGAGAGTGTGATAGTTTGGATGGGTAAAGTCTTATATGATTTTACAATCCTACTTCTTATCAAGCTACGCGCCTCCAGGTTGCCGATTATCTTGGGAGGTGAGATATATAGCGGTTCTATAGCAATGAAGCTCTGTTCCGCTTCTGCGCCGTCAAAAAAGCTGTCCCACGCCATTTTGGCATAAAGGTAATGTCCTGGCCTGCGATAAGCGGAAAATGCGCTGTGAATGCCCAAAAATGGCCGCTGCTTCATCTTGCCGAATTCATACCCGTACAATAATTGTAATAAGTGCCCTTTAGGCAAGTAATCGCTGTCCAGAAACGAGCCCAGACCTTGAATATTACGATATTCCGAGCTGGCATAACCCAGAGCGCCCAAAGCAAAAAAGGAATCCTGCCAGCTTAGCCCATCTGGATGCTCCTGGTGCTTTGTTGATTCCATACTTATGGCAGAATACAGATACTGCGGATACTCAAGATTGGAAAAAGCATGGGCATACCATGCGCCATATTCTTGTTTTTTCACTCTGATACTATCATGAGGAGGAGAGCTTTGAGCAGAACAAAAATCAACTCCGCCAAAATCAGCATAAAGGGGATATAAAAAATCGCGCTGGAATGCCAAGCTAAATGATTTCTGCCCCGGCAAGGTCAAATAGTTCAGGTCTCCTTGAATGAAGCGTGAAAACATATTGGGATATGTATATGTGGATTCCCAGCCCAGGGACTCCCTCTTTTTGGGATCAATATACCAGCTGTGCTTCATTGAATGACCTAAACCCAGGAAATTCCGGTCAAGCAGTTTCAATTGCAGTTTGTTACTGTCCATCAACTTGGAACTTAGCAATAAAAAGAACTTCTCTCTCACCACCAGGTCAATCCCGGTAGCATTATCTCCTCTATCACTGAGGAAAAAGGTCAACTCCGAAAACAGACCCAAATCATACAGATACTGCAGATTGGCAACCAGGAGATCAGGATTCAAACTGTCTCCCTCGCTTACAAAGAGATTACTCTTCAGGATGTTCATGCGGGTCTTGGGTTGTACCATGTTAGCAAAGCGCAAGACATCATTATACAGAGGGATCTTTTCGCTACGTGCGCTTATCTCAAACACATCCTGCTGTATGATGTTCAGATATATGATTTGTTTTCCTTCCCATTCGGAGAAATCGCTATCCAATTCAGGTACATCGGAATCCCGACCGCTTGACCTGAAGATGAGGGGATACACCCGTTTCAAGAAACGATTCTCCTGCATGCTGTCCTGAACATCGGACACCAGATCTCTGTTAATGACATTATTGATGCCATTGGAGATGGGATCTTCGTTTCTGGCCCAAGCTGCAACAGTGGACACAACAAAGAATAAAGCCGTAATAAATATGCGTTTCATACAATGCTATACTTCTAACGCCAATTTGCAGAGTCACAGCTATCAGTCAAGATAATATGCGCGACTCTTTCCTCTCTATCCTTTTATCTTTTTTTGCGCTTTTACGTATCCATATTCTCCTTTAACAACCTGTTGACCTTTATTCTGGAGAGCTCATCCGCTTATATCACCAGTGCTGGATAAACTATCTACCTAATTCTTAGTATTTCTTCATCATTCTCCTCTGTACTATCTTCAACGGACTTGCCTGTATACTTAAAAGGGTGACTCTCCAATAAGTGATTGCAACTTGGAGATTATAAGTGATCACTGAAAACTGCAAATTTGATCACTGAAAACTGCAAATGGGATTTTGGGGCAAGATTCTGATCACCGTTTCTGCAAATGGCAGTCCATCAGTCTCAGTTTGAAGATCAAAAATCGAGTAGGGTGATGCTGGATGATCAAATCCAGCATCATCCCTCTCACAGAACCGTGCGTACGGGTCTCGTACACGGCTCCTGATAATCCTTGTAATTAGCTCATGATCGAGAGTGTCGAAGCACTTTGACAGATCCATGTCCACAGCCCAGGAAAGGTCATACCGAACCAGAAACTGCTGTGCTTTAGCCACTGCATGCTGGCACGATCTTCTGGGACGATATCCATAACTCGAGGGATGGAAGTCCGGCCCAATGATCGGCTGTATTACATTCAGGATGGCTTGTTGCACCACTCTGTCTCTGACATTCGGTATGCCCAATGGTCTTTTCTGCCGTCCGGTCGGGGTATTTCTACTCTTCTTACCGGAGAGGGCTGAATGGTCTTTGTGCGTAGATATTCATGAAGTTGATTGATATTCTCTACAAGATTTGCTTCAAAGTCTGTGATGCTCTGATGATCCACACCCGCTGCTCCTTTGTTACGCTTGACGCTTTCAAAGGATGCATACAGGTTCTTCAGCGCATAGACCTTGTCGATTAAACTGTAGTACTTTCTCATGACGTTCCTTGTTTCATTGCCGCTTCTTTGATTCCGTTTCCCTGATGCTATCAGTTCCTTCTTCCTGTGAATCCACTCTCTTTAGCTCAAGGCAATATAGAAGATTCTCCGGCGTAGCCTTTCCAGGAATACTCTGACTCGTGTGGTCGGGATTGAAAGGAAGTTCGTCACCACTGTCAATCCGAGCCTCAAAGCATTTCAGCTTCTTCTTTAGTTTCTCACTTTGCATCATCTACTTCTTGTCATTTCTGCTGTCCTTTGGATTACCTTCGCCCCTTCGCATGAACTGCAACCTTTTGAGTTGCAGCCCCCAATGCTACCATGAGCATTGTCCCCTTTGTTTTATCCTCCCGTCTGTCACCAGCTTTCATCGGCAAAGGGTTAATCACTAATACGGGCTCATCTGCCACCTGCTGTCGCATAGATATCACTTGCCTCTCAGCTTGATCAATCTTTCCACTGCTGTGGACAACAACAGGCTTCCCCAGTTAAGCTTTCCTGCCTGAATATGAAGCCATCTGTCAAAATCTGTAGAGCTATCCAGCTTTAGGGCTTTCCCACTTTAGGCAAGGTTACCCACTCTACCGACCAACTTCAGTTCGCTTGTGCTATGTTCCATATTCCCACTGCTTCTTACTTCAGACCCTGCCGTTGCCAAGAGCGCCCTTGATCTCATGTTGACTTCCCGCTGGTAAGGCGTCAGGACTTCTTTCAGTCCATCGGCGCAGAAAGCATTCTGGGCAAACCAAAAAAAAGCCACCGTGAATCCGGTGGCTCTGTATCTCTTTTGTTTTTTAACTCTAGTGGATTTGAAGTTCCTTTAGATGTTCGATGTATGCCTCAACTCCACCGGGTTGGTATCCAGTACGTCCGATTTCTTTTCCCTCTTCATCAACAAGTAGAATAGTTGGATAACCCTGTACACCAAATTGACGCATCAGCTTGTCGTTTTGTTGCTTCAGTGCGACACTTTGTTCTATTTGGTGAGGAAAGTCCAACTTCAAAAGAATCAGGTTTTCTCTCGCATACTTGGTAAAGGCTTCCTGCGTAAATACTTCAGAACTAAGCCGCTTGCACCAACCGCACCAGTCTGATCCGGTGAAGTTCACCAATACTGTGCGATTTTGGGTTTTAGCAGTAGCAATGGCCTGATCCCAGTCCTCTATCCAAGTACCCGGTTCATAATCCTGTGAGGATTGAACTTCGTTCACTTCCTGTTCAGACATTGAAACCTTGTCTTTAGCAGCGGGATTGCAAGCCCAAAGTAAAGCCATGGATACCATTAGGATTGTCAGAGAGTGTCTCATAGATTCACCTCGGTTCCGTTTATCAATACTTTTACTACTACTTTTGCTGCTTCTTTCAGCATAGCATATACCCCGCAGTACTTCTCGGTCGAGAGTGTCACAGCTTTCACAATCTTGTCTTCAGGCAGATTACTCCCTGTGAATTTGTATGCGATTGTTATGGTATGATATACTACAGGATGGTCCTTTGTGGGTTCTCCTTCAGCTTCCATTTCGAACGAATAATCTTTAACCTGCATTTTTTGAAGAATTGATACAACATCCATTCCCGAACAACCGGCTAAAGCGGTTAACAAAAGAGATTTAGGGCGGGGTCCTGTATCGTTCCCGCCATGCTCTTTGTCCACATCCATCAGTACATGATGACCTGCAACCAGAGAATCAAAACTGAGATCTCCGGTCCATTTGGTTACAACTACACCAGCCATAGCTATATCTCTATGTAGGAATCCCTCAGTACTTCTTCGTACTTCTCTACGTAGGTTTTGAAGCCCTTGTAAATATCAGCTATCTCTTTTTGAGACAATTTGTCCAACAGACTCTTTTGCTGGTCAAGAACCGTCTTCTGGCTGTTTTCGGCAAGCTTCATTCCCTTTTCAGTAATGATGGCAAACCAGCAACGGCGATCTTCTTCGCTGGGCCTGCGTGTAACCAGTTTTTTGTTGACCAGGTTATCCATAATACGAGTAACACGGCTGTGAGAAACGCTCAAAACCTTTGCCAGTTCATTCATATTGGCAGGGGTTTTGGTGTTGTAAAGGTGGTTCAGTAGCATGCATTCCATGCGTCCTGCTTGGAGGCAAGCCTTCTGAGTGTAATCAATGTCACTGAGTACAACTTGAAGGCGGGTAACGAGTTCGTGGAACTTTTCAGGGTAGTTTGTCATTTTTTCTCCATACGTTTTTTCGTTGTCACTTAATTCCAAGAAGTTTATCTATCTTGGCTTTATTAAAAACCGATAGTTGTATGATTATTGATCCAGGTCTGCGGGATACCCGATTGACCTGTCTTGCGAACCATGTCGCTAAGGGCTCTATTGTCCCTGGATACGTCAACTCTTTATATATGAAACCACTAGATTTCAAATAACTCTTTAGCTTCTTACACCATGAGCATGTAGGTGTACTGTATATTACTATGTTCAGTATTTCCATGATACTCCATGAATCACATTATATAGCAAACATTGAGAAAGCCAAAACTTTTTTTTGTCTTTAAAAAACACGTTTAAATAACATCGAAATCCGGGCATGGGAATCATTGTCATTCCGTAATAGTGCATCAATTTATCTTATTGATTGATATACAATAAGGCACTCATATACCCATTGCTGGACAAAAGTTAATGATGCCCCCATATTTGTCAAGGTGTTTCTATTTCATTGATAATACACCCTGAATATTTCCCAAATTCTAATGAATATTGTTACCGTCTGTGCGCAATGAATCTGGATGTGATGGTAAATCCCAGAAATAATAGTGTATGCAATATTATTATCGATCCGGAAATAGTCCAGATTGAGACTCATCCTGACCTGAAGAAGAAATAACTTGCCACAATGGCCTGCCCAAGGATGATGGGTTTTGTAAACGATATGTGAAGGAAGCTATTATGCCATCAACTTTTGTATGCACGGATTGTGGCTTTGAAACCGGCAAATGGAGTGGAAAATGCCCAAATTGCGGTAGCTGGAGCACACTGAAAGAAAGCAGCCGAATCATCGGTAAGAACAAGATCACACATCAAAACAGTCCACGACACAAACCCGAGAAGATTGTGAAGATAAGCGGTGTAGCCGAAGAGAGAATGAGCACTGGCTGTTCAGAACTAGATCTGGTTTTGGGAGGAGGCATAGTATCCGGCATGCTGATCTTGATAGGCGGAGAACCCGGAATAGGAAAATCGACTTTGATGTTGCAATTGGCAGAGTGGCTGGGGCAAAGTGGGAAAAAAGTACTGTATTGCTCCGGAGAAGAAAGCACAGCCCAGATTCATATGCGCAGTAAACGACTCAATGTGAAAAGCGAAAACATCCTGCTATTGTGCACCAATGACACAGAACACATCATCGACAGTATTGAAGAAGAAGCTCCGGCACTAGCAATTGTGGACAGCATCCAATCCATTAGCTTGAGTAGCATAGATAGTATTCCGGGAAGTATCACTCAGTTACGCGAGAGTACAAACAGGCTGCTAAAATGTGGGAAGCAGAATGGCATACCTATATTTATGGTGGGTCATGTTACCAAGGAAGGTTATGTAGCAGGCCCAAAGATACTGGAGCATATGGTAGATACAGTTCTTTATTTTGAAGGTGAGCTGCGGAATCAATACAAAATCCTGAGGGCTGTAAAAAATAGATTTGGCTCCACCAATGAGATAGGTTTGTTTGAAATGACCAATCTGGGACTGATGCAAGTAGATAGCCCAAATTCTATATTTCTAAGTAATGAACTGGAGCAAATCGGTACCTCAATAGGTTGTATCATAGAAGGAACTCGAAGTTTTATAGTGGAAGTACAATCTCTGGCCACTGGCTCAAACTACGGTACTCCGCAAAGAGTGGTGGTAGGACTGGAGCAGAAGAAGCTTGCCATCCTATTAGCTATATTGGAGAAGAATCTAGCGCTGTATCTGCGGAGCAATGATGTATTCATAAACCTTGCAGGAGGCATTCGATCGGTTGATCCCTCTTTGGATTTAGCCATAATTGCCGCTATCATTAGCAGTCTGAAAGACAGCCCATTACCTCCAAACTCTGTATTTATCGGTGAAGTTGGCTTGAATGGGGAAGTAAGACCGGTATCCCAGCTAGAAGCCCGAGTGTCCGAGGCCGTTAAACTGGGATACACAAACATCTTCGTCTCTGGTTTTGCCCGGATAAAAACGCATACCAAGGTTCACAAAATCAAAGATATCAAGGCTTTGTTTGCAGCAATTACCCAGTGACTCGTCAAGACATGAGTGTCGTTTTCCTACTGGACTGCCATACTCCAATTTGCCTGCTAATCTTTCCTACACCTAAGTGCTTGGAAAATGGAGTGTCGCTAGCGAGAAATAGTTCGTATGTCATTATCCAGCTTTGCGATACCCTTTTAGAGCAGATATGGATTTATCCATCTCTTCGAT
>JAQWBI010000059.1 GCA_028706475.1 Candidatus Cloacimonadota bacterium | reverse complement strand
AAAAGATGGCATACTGGCCTTCTTGTCAATTCGGTTTCGAAAGCATATTTTAGTCGTTTCGCCCACTTTTTCACCTAACTCATGCGCTAACTCATTGGAAATAGATCAGGTCAAAGTGAACAGTCTCGTTTCGATAAATCCACATAATCACTTTTTTGAATATCAAATCTAAAAAAGAAGAGTAGAGAATCCCATGTATACTCAAGCAGTCAGATATCTTTTCCACATCTCACACACTTCCTGAGCACTTCCCAAGCCACGCTCAGGAGGTCTTTGGGATACTCTCAGACTGCGTAGTCCAGGTAAGGTAGACTGTGAAGTGTCAGCTTATCGGATTCGGGGGATATTCGTTTTTTTATGGTAGACTACTGTGAGATACTCAAGACTATCTCACCCTTAACCATACAGCTACACGTGTGTTACTCAGAGTGCAGATTATGTTTCAATTAGGAATGCTTCCCTTTCTTTTCAGTAAACTTGATCATGATATAAAGGAGTTATTAAGGAACTCGATGATAACGAGATAATATCCGGTTCGGCACTGCATGGTTTATGGCGCTGCTTTGGTGGATTTACGGTAATGGTTCGATACCTCACCTTCACCTCCAATACAATGGTACGCAAAGCATTGATGACCACGTATGGTATTGATAGTGACCAGAGGTCGCTTCTAATGAAAGCAGTTCCATATCGTATACAGACGAGGACTTTTAACTCACCTGGCAGTCCTCTATATGCCCGCCTGATGTTCATGAAGCTAATTCCGGAATCTTTCTCATCAGAAACTCTGAATCCTTCTGCCAATATGATATACAGGTTGATAGAGAGAATGGATATCGAACTACTTTATTCACAATTTATGCCGATTGGAACGCTTTATGCAACATATTGGTTTTTTTATACAATCTTACGAAAGCATAAATAAACGGGAGGAATCATGAAAGCATTGGTTTTTGTTTTGTGCGCTCTGCTACTTTGTTCGAGCGCTCTTATGGCCATTGATGGCCGTTTTGCAGGCAAACACGCCACATATACTTCCGATAATTATTGCGCATTCGTTGTAAACCAGGTTAACAGTGAACATCCTGAATACCTGGGTCAGATACAATATTGGTATTATGATAACGAAATGCAAATGTGGTCTCATACCACAGTTAGTACTCAAGCAAATCACTACTGTAAACCCAGCCTCTATTATACTCCCCAGGAAATAGTTGTTGCTTATAGCTCTGGAACAAATAAGATGCTGGCAATATCCACAAACAATGGTCTCACCTGGCAGAGTTATGAAGCTGGCAGAACTTTTGATCTGAATCCCACAGTGTTCAAAGAAGGGGAAGACTACGTGGATTTTGAACTGAAGCTCCCATATCCGCAGTGGATGATGACTGAACTGGTCAGTTCGGATGATTCCAGCGATCCGGTATTCCCTCAGAACTTTACCAATTTCGAGAAATCCATGCACGACACAGATGTTTATTATTGGGGTAAGGATGTAATCTATCAACCTCTTCGCAGCAATGGAGATATCCTGATTAAGAATGGCGGTGGTGGGACAAACGGAGGTTGGCCGACTTTTTACGCTCCTGTGATAACCTCGGGCACTGTGATTTCAGTTAATGGAGATTATCCCATTGATGATGTATTTAGAGGTGGTTTAGTAGAGAATGCACCGCATTTGGATTACCCTCAGATTGATG
This sequence comes from Candidatus Cloacimonadota bacterium, assembly GCA_028706475.1. Lineage (NCBI taxonomy): Bacteria > Pseudomonadati > Candidatus Cloacimonadota > Candidatus Cloacimonadota bacterium. Next base: position 6,721 of record JAQWBI010000059.1, on the reverse strand, counting down.
ATTCGCAGTCAGTATTGGTGGGACCAGAGGAATATAGTGACACCAGGATAATCAAGATCAGAGTTGATGGTGACAGCTATACTGCTTGGATGGGAACCATTTCAGTTCCCGTGCAAACTCAATTTCCTGTCTATGAAGTTTATCCGGAAATACCTCCGAGCGATCCCATTTATATTAATACTGTAGCGGTAAGTGACACTATATGGACGACAATCGCTTCTGGATCATGTGCAAACATGACTTTAAAAGTAAACAGCGAGCTCTGGATTGAGGGGACATTCTCCGGCAAGCAGACCTGGATCGCTCAAGGTGATATCTTCATTATCGGAGATATCCTCCTGGAGAACACTCAGGCGGGTACATCTCCGGAAGAGCCCATGAACTACTCAGACCAGGTACAACTGATCTCAGCGAAAAGTGTGAAGATGAAGTATGGATACAAAGATCCGCAGACAGGAAACAGAGTTCACCTTGCCAGAAGTGACGCCGAACCTTTCCAGGTATATGCCTCAGTATTGGCTTTTGGAGATGGAGGTGACAATCCCCGTAATGACGGTATATTCACCTTTGAATATCAGCATCCCCACGGGTCAACACCAGCAGTAAACGTTCTATATGATGGTGAAAATCACTATTTTGATAATATCGACTTGCATCGCTATCGTTTCCCGCCCACAGTTGCAGATCCCTGGCCTCTAGGCTCTCCGTTCAACTCCGATGAACCACGTTTGGACATGCCTTGGTATAATCCCCTGTGGCCGGAAGCGAAACCGTATCTTGAAAGAGGTACCATCAATCTCTATGGATCCATAGCTCAACGCAGACGCGGCTATATCCATCGCAGTGGAAATGATAGTGATTATCCTTCCAATGACGGCATCTGGGATATTCCAAACGATATGTGCGGTGGCCCAGTTATACCTCCCGTTCCTTATCAAGATCCTGTGATACCTGATTTGGTTTTGTTACCTCAAAACTATCCTGGCTCTACAGGTATCGGAGTGGGCTATAAAAAGAGCTTTCAAGCGGATGGTCGGCTGGGCTTTAAGGACTTGGACAACCTTCAATGGAATCTGGGTTTGAGTTTTGGAAGATTGGTATCGAATGGCGAAGGAGGTTTTGATACGCAGGATTATCAATTGGTGCCTTACATAGGAATTCCTTACACTCCGAAGAGTATCTCGCATGGAGCTGATATGAGCCTGTTTGCCCTGAATAACAATCTGGTCTTAAAGAATCAAACAGGGGAAGTGGAACTGCTCCAGCAGGATTCAGCAGAGTATATAGCACTCCAAGTCAAAGACCCAAACACAGCCTACTACATCAAGCTGTTACATCAGACCAAGGATAACAGCATCTTTATCGAGCATATTGATCTACAAACAGGAGAATCCAACATGCTGGATATGGTATCAAACGTCCCTTCCATGATGGCCGACCTGATGATGCTACCCGATTCCAGAGTACTGTATGCTTACCTTGATCCTCAGCTGCAAGTAGTAGTGCATGAGATCATGCCAAATGGCGATACTCCTGAATTGTGTACTTATAATGCTTCGGAGATAGTGGGTACCGCCGAGCTTTCCAATAGCAGAATGTTTCTGGGCGCAATGGGCAACGAAAACATGAATATACTCTTTCAATTGGCTTCTGATATGGACTTGCATGGCGTGATGCAGATCGAGAATGTGCAATTGGCAGTCCCCGCCGGTAATCCTGCTTATGAAGTTCCTTCGATTCCCAATATGAGCATGAAAGTCTATCCCAATCCCTTCAGCAGTGCAGTAAAGATCGAAGTAGCCGGAGCAGCAAGTGAACTTCACGAACTGAAGATATACAATCTGCGGGGTCAATTGGTTCATAAACTAAGCGGAGCAGCCGCAGATGAAACGGGATTACGCAGTTACGACTGGAATGGATGTGATTCACAGGGACACAAGCTTCCCTCCGGAATCTACTTTATACGTTATGAAAATGCGGGTATGCCGCACATCACCAGAAAGGTAAGTATCTTTTAGTGTAAAGGACTCACATACAGAATGGAAGAACCAAGAAGTAAGCCATGTTTCCTAGTAGAATCATCGGCACAGATTTGTAAATCGATAAGAACATAAATAGAGCTGAAAAGCACTATAAAGGTAAACACCTGCACTTTGGGAAAAGAGCAGGTGTTTTGTATTGGGTTTTGAAGTACTGGTTACATTAAAGATATAAGATGACAGGATGGCAAAAACCACCTAACGCGCTATTTACTTATTGTAAGTCACAAGTTCTGATATGCAAGCAGAAATTAACTGGAAACACTCATGACGGTCCTTTCAGCAAAAGGCTTGACGATTTTGTTCAGGGTAATATTCGTGACTTGCATGCATTCTAAGATAAATTTAGAATGCAATATCTTGATCGAAAAGCCCAAGGAGCAGTAGATGAAGGAGACATCATGAACAAGTTCTTTGCCATTATATGTATATTTCTATATGTTTGTACGGCAATAGCCCAGGAAGGTGAAGCTTACCGAGGTCAGACCATCGCGCATGAGAAGGTCTATCTGGTATCGCAAAAGCACGGTAAAAACATCCTGAGCCTGGATACCCAAAATACCATCCTATACGATGAAAATGGAAAAATACATCCTTCAGGGCAACCGAACCTATAAGGGCAAGGAGATTCGCATAAACAGCGAAGATCCCCTCTACAAAGAAAGCCTCGTTTACAACCATATGAATGGCCTCATTTCCCGCTCTGTGGATTATGATGAACCTCACAGAAAGCAATCCGGCAGCATCCAATACGATGCCAAAGGTAAGGTGCTCACAAAGGTCTTGCGCTACTAAACCGCAACAGACTCAATGCTCTGGGATATGCTACTACAATCAGGTGGGATATCTGTCACATTACTATAAGATACTGCAGAGTAGCGACAATCTGCCTCTTCAGAAACAGCGTTTCGACTTCAAGGACGATCTAACCGAGACTCATACCTATATATACGACAGCTCCGGCCTTCTCAGCTTTGTGGTTTGCAGATCTGAGGAAGATTCGCTGATGTATAAGATGCAGTATAGTTACGACGATAAAGGAAACTTACTTCAGGAATCCAAGATGAACGCATTTGACCAGGAAACAGAATCCCGGCTATATACTTATGACGATTCCAACCGCTTGATTCTGATGTTGGAATACAATTGGAATCCCCGCTATGGAGGCATTCCAAACCTGCGTAAACATTGTGAATATAGCTATGAATAAGGGGTTACCACAAAGGATAACCACTCACTAAGACATTGTCCTGCAACTTCCTGATGCGAACCTTTTGGAGCTGAATGGCGCGGTCGATATTCTTTCGGTCATAGGATTTTAAGCTTCCATTTTCACCGCCCAAGATGCGATTGCCATAGAAGATCAGGCATTTGTCCACCAATTTGGCTTTCCAAAAGGCTTCGCTCAGCCTGTTTCCAGTTTCCAAAAGCACAGAATAGAGCTTCATGTCCCATAACACTTGCATCACTTCATTCAGATCAAGCTCATCCTTGTGTCCATGCACTTTTTGCGTCTTTACTCCAGCCATGTTCAAAGCCTGCACCTTACTCTCTTCGGCAGTGTGATACAAGAGCATTGCAGGATACTCTTTCGCACTTTTCACCAGCATGGAATCTTCCCTGATATCCAGGTATGGATCCAAGACCACCCTTAGCGGTTGTTTCACCTTGCGCATTCCTCTTACATTCAGCATGGCGTTGTCTTTGCTCACGCTATTGATACCAGCCATTACCACTTCCACTTCTGAGCGTACTTTGTGTACCTGGCGACGTGAAGCAGGATTGGTAATCCATCTGGAAGAGCCGTCACTGGCGGCAAACTTCCCGTCCAGACTCAAGGCAGTTTTCCAGATCACAAATGGTCGCTTTTTGTTCATGTAGCAGAGGTAGTATTCTAGTTGTTCATTAATGCTTTCTTCAAAGAAGCCATATTCTACTTCGATGCCGGTGTTTTTCAGCCTTTCTATACCCTTTCCACACATTAGGGGATTGGGATCCACAATGCCCACCACAACTCTTTTGATCCCGCTTGCGATGATGGCTTCTGTACATGGCGGGGTTTTACCGGTATGACAACAGGGTTCCAGGCTCACATACATGGTAGCGCCTTTTGCCTGTTCTCCGGCTTCACGAATAGCTACTATCTCGGCATGATCTTTTCCGTAGGGCATTGTGCTGCCTTCACCTACTGTTTTCCCGTCCTTTACGATGATGGCGCCCACAAATGGATTGGGTGAGCACTTTCCGCGAGATTCTTCAGCTTTGCGGATGGCAAGCTTCATATAATACTTATCCATACAATTCCAGGTTTTTCCTCGCTAATTCGTGACTGGCATTTTTCTGAAGGATGGATTGCCACACTTTGATGGCTTCGTCATTTCTTCCTTGCCCGATCAGGGCAATGCCAAGGTTGTTTGCAGAATCCGGATTATCGGGTTCTATGCGGCACAGTGCGGCGAACCACAATTCTGCTTCCTTATAGTCTTTGTCGTTCAGACACAAAATCCCTAAATGCATATAGGGTGGAGCAAAGCCATTGTCCAGGGCAACGGCATACATCAGATCGGCTTTGGCTCTGTTCTGCTCTTTGGTTAACAGTCTGCACAATCCGCGATAGTAGTATAAATCTGCGCTGTCAGGAAAGCTTCTCTGTGCCAGGACTATCTCATCAAAAGCCCGGCTTGCATCGCCATTGGCCAGATGCTGAGCGATTGAGGAAAATATCTCGTTCTGCTTGAAATAGAGGGAGGGATTGCCCACAATGCACTGTCTGATATACCATGTGCCGTTATCTTCCCGCAATACAAAGCAGAATTCGTGCTTGCGGTTCAGCTCTGTAAATACTATGCAAGAAGCTCCGTCTTCCGACATTCCCGTGTGGACAAAGCTATATTGCCTCAGCTTTTTAAAATAGGGTATTTCGCTGACGATGGTCTCATAGAGTTCAGCCAAATCCGCCAGTTCAGATTGATTCATGGTAAGTGAACGCAATTCCCTAAATTCCAGGGCAATCACGAAGTCCAGATATTTGGCGGTCACATCCTCGGGATGTAGCTTCTTTTCTTCTTTTTTGAGCGGTAAACCCAGCCTGTCCATCAGGTAATCGACAGGGAAATTGCCCGGATACTGATATCCAGAAAGAGTGTCCAGGAGCGTCTTTTTGTCCTTTGTTGCCAGACTAATGGGGCTTTTCGATACAAATCCCGGATTCTCCATGCGAATCCAGATATCGATGTATTTCTTGGCTGCATCCACAGCTTCATGATTGTTATCTGCCTTGAAGGCGGGAAAGGGGCTTTGGGCTTCAATTCGGGGCGCATAAGGGCAATCGGTGGGGCACTTCAGGTCTATCCTAATTTCATTGCAACACTGCCAACACATACCCATTTTAGTTCTGGGGCATAATCTCAAGGCGCGCTCGGTGTGACATCGCTTGCACCTGTCTTTGGCGCTCAAAGATAACACGGAGCCTCCGGAACTGGCGCGGGATTGCGTTTGAAAGCGCTGCGGGCTATTAATTTGTAAACAGTCTTTACTTTATCCACGTCAAACGTATCCAAATCTTGCATGGAGTGAATAGCCCATAATATAGCATCAAGATCCGCGTAGGATATACCCATATCGGCTTCATCGGATTGTTGAGGCCACAAATCCGCAGTAGGAATTTTATCTATGATCTTTTGCGGGATTTCCATCTCCTTCGCCATTTGCCAAACCTCCGTCTTATAAAGCTGCGCCAGGGGCTCCACGGCTGCTGCGGAATCTCCAAATTGAGTGAAGTAACCGGTCATGATCTCACTGAGATTACAGGTTCCTAATACCAACGCGCGGTATTTTGCTGAAAGGTCATATAGCACACACATACGGCTGCGTGCCATCAGATTGCCTCTGCGTAAATGATTGGCATCGGGTTCATAATTGTCGAACCATGCATCCACCATTGGGCTGATGTCTATCGTCTGATACTCTATATCCAGCGTTTGGCATAATATTTTGGCATCAGCACTGCTGTCCGGATGACTGTTGCGATAGGGCAAAAGCAAGCCGATCACATTCTCTTTACCTATAGCCAGCGTCGCCAAAGCTGCGCTGAGGGCGCTGTCTATTCCGCCGGATACGCCAACGATGTATTTCTGATGACCGCTGCTAGTCAGATAATCGCGCAAGAAAACCTTTATCTTTTCGATCTCCGCGCTTGTGTCTATTTTACGCATTCTTTTCTCCCAAGAATTTACTATGATCAAGCAAGAGAGATTGTGGATATTGGTCAAGGATTTTGTGGTAGGTAGGTTTGGTAGTCCTTTGTTCATGAGTTCCGCAGTGCTGCGGTGAGCACAAGTATGTACAGGTGGACGTGCCACAACAGAATTACATCAAATCTTATTCATCCTCTTTGCCTCCAACAGTGCCGAAGCAGATATAAAGCAGTTATCATCCAGTACCCACTCGATGATAACCTGATGATATCTGCTTCATATCAAGACGAAACCAAGATCATGAATGGAGAAGACGCTCCAGAGACAAGATCTACAATCTTTCGCAACAGCCATTTATACTTTGACCCTGTCCCATTTTTTACACCACTTGTAAAGTGACACGTTTCTTATCGACATTGTTTTCATAGTTTTCTCTGTATTTTGCCGGAGGTAGGAAGTTTAGTGAGCTGTGGGGGCGATTGTAAT
>JAQWBI010000058.1 GCA_028706475.1 Candidatus Cloacimonadota bacterium | reverse complement strand
ACTCTCAATACCCCGAAAGGTATCTACCGTTCGACTTGCATGCCTAATCCACGCCGCCAGCGTTCGTCCTGAGCCAGGATCAAACTCTCCATCATTACTAAAATGATTGAACTGACAAGAGCTTCTTATTCACATTCCCACTCTATAAATTTCAAAGAACGACTTGCCGCAGGAATCAATCTCAGCGACAAGGTTTAGTCACACTCTTTGGGGGGCTTTTTTTGTCAATACATTTTTTTGCTGATCGTCGAATACTAGGATTGTGAATGCCTCTAAATACCATTCGTGCAATGCATAACAAGGCAGGAAAAAATCTATGGTTTTCACGTTATTTCATTATTCTCGCCGGGTTTTATCTGCGATTACGCTTGGGGATCTGCGAATGAACTCATCTATACCCGAGAGGCGTATCGGCCTCCGCCTGTACGACTGCGTCGATATCTGCATGTTATTTTCCTCCTTTCCTATAATAGTACCGAACCAGATATAGAGCCGTTATCATCGAGTGACAGCAAGAATAATGGGATTATATCTGCTTCGATAATACAGAATTCACAGTGGCACTTCAGTCCTTCAGTGTTACAGTGTTCTAGTTGAAGGCAGGTTGGAGTACGAACTACTAAGCGACAATAAATAGCTGAAAAAACCCGTGGATTTCACGGGTTTATACTTTTGGATGCGATAATACGGTTCTAGAAAGTGAATTGCACTCCAAAGGAAAAAGAAGTGATCACTTCCCTGCTCCCCCGGATCTTTCCGTCTCCATTTACATCATTATACATCTCACTATATCGACCCACAATGTCGGCATTTTCACCGATGCTGTACACTACACTGCCCATCACAGTGGCATTGGCATTGCGAGGTTCCAGGAAATCTATGTAGCGGGCATTGTTCTGGCTGTAGTTGATGCTAGCTTCTTTCAGGTTCATGATGTTATGAGGATTTGCTGTGAGGTTTATCCACAAGGATTTTCCGGTCGTAACGTCTTTGCCATACATATCCTGATAGGCCAATTTGAAATAACCCAGATCCAGGATATCGCCGCGCAGATATCCAAACCATCCCACCGATGACTTAGTAGTGCGCAATAGGTCTTCTTTACTGCTGAGGGAGTAGACAGATTGCACCAAAGTGTCTCCAGGTACTTTCACAACATTTATGAAAGAGCGTTGTTCATCGTAGAGTCTATCGAAATATCCGGGTAGAAATTCGTCCGAAAAGTTACGCATCTCCAGTTTGGCATCGAAAATGAGGAACTTCGCTGCGAAACCGGGGAAAGTGATGCCGCTACCGTATTTGTCGATCATCGCATACTCTCCATAATGATCCAGAGTAAGGTATGATGTGTTGACCAGAGGGAGGTTGAAATCCACGCTGTAGATCATGATCTCGCGTTCGTCTGTATAGGAAGTGGCCTGGTCTTGCACAATGGAATAGTTGAAGTCATCCGGATCAGCCCCAACCGCGACGTTTGGATATGTATTTGCCACATAGCCATTTATACTGGGATGATCGATGAGACCGGTTCCATTGATATCCGTATCCACGTTGTCCGCAATACCGTCGTCATCAGAATCCAGCCAAGCGGAGGAATCGTTGGGGAACTTATCGTACACATCGGGAATATCATCGTCGTCATCATCGGTATATTTACCTAGCTGATTACGATCCCAACCAACGTTTACACCCAGCTTGAAGCTCTCCAGAAAGGGGATGCCGGAATACTCCAGCGGATTTCCATGTACGCGAGCCGCCAGAATCTCGTTCGTATGAATATTGTGAGTAAAGGCTTCAAAGCCAATGCTCGAAATAGGGCTGTTTACGCCCACATAAGCGCCTACATTCTTCACATCGGGATAACGCAGCATATTTGTATAGTGGTCGAAAATAAGGCCGTGTCCAAGCGTGTAGGAAGGAATGCAGCCGACCTTAAAATAGAAGGGATCCTGCTTTTGGCCGTAGCGAATGAAGTAAATCTTGTTCACATAATCTTGCCAATCCTGCCAGTCATCCTTACGAATCCTACCTTCAGAATCTATTAGAAGATCAATATCCAGGCCAAATCCAAATTTACCTACTCCGATTTCCGGGCGTAACCGCACTTGGGAATAGGTGCTTCCGTTCATGGTTACGGCTCCGATAGCCCCACCAAGACCATAACTCGTGCCTTCAGATTCCTCGTAAACCTCGTCCGGAACGGAATCACCCGGGATAGTGGGTTGCAGTCCCTGAGCCGCAAGCAACAGCGGGAATACAAACATTAAGTATATAAAAACAGTTTTCATGATTTCCTCCCAATATAGGTGTGTGCCCTTAAAACCGATAAACACGTGGATTGTCAAGGGAATTTTCTGTTCTAGAGCTTATTTCAGACAGAATTATGAGGATTTTTATAGATTCCGGGAGACACAGGGGGAGTCAGCAGGGCACGACTTCCTGAGAATCAGAGCCATTCACTTGCATCATAAGTAATTGCATTTATATTCAATCTTACTAAATTAATATTTCCAAGAGTTCACTACAATCATAGCTGCAGATAAAATACTTGACATATTCACGGCTTTACCAATTAGTGATGCAATAAATATTGAGCAAGCTCTGCCAAAGACGACGCTTTCTACCGAAGCAATTCTACAAACGAGACTTCAGGAGATCTATGAAACAACCACTCCAAACTCATGTGTACATCCGAATTCCGGACTCCAGCCCGAGCAAGAATGGTATAACCAGATCATGGTGTAAACAGAACCGTGCCATGATATGCCATGTATGGATCCTTATGCTTGTTGCATTGATGGCAGGCCTTAGCGGTTGTGCGGGATTTGATGCCTCTGTACTGGATACAGCGGAAACATTGGGTAAGGACCAACTGGAGATAGGCTATATTTATAGTCCCGGAATCGATGCTTCAAAATGGAACAAGCAGGAATCGGACGATTTGGGAGATGTGCTATCCATCACTCTTATGCAATCATTGGAAGTGAAATATGGCATCGAGGAAGACCTGGACGGGAGTCTTCGCTTAAGTGCTTCAACTGGAGGATTTAGCTCCAAAGCTTTGCTAAAGAAACAGATATCCAAACAAGACGGGATTTCTACTGCTGTAGCTTTTGGGGGAGGGCTCATTATTGGGAATGAAAACTATTGGGATAATGACAGTAGCATATCCGGCGATATTGATCACCGCCTTTATTCGGCTGAAGCACAGTTGCTGGTGACCCGGGTAATGATCAGAGACATATATGTAACATTGGCGGGAAAAGCGAACATGCACTGGTATCGCACAAAAGAACCGGGGTTTGAAACGTTTGAAGAAACATACAATCATGGCGGTTTGCGACTGGTAATGTCCAGAACTCATAAAGGTCTCACAATGATGATTGAGGGCGGTGTAGAAGCGCCTTTCACAATTGAGAACATAGAAAAAGCATACCCTTGGGGCGGCATGAAACTGTCCTTGAAGCTAAACAGAAAGAACAAGAAATGAAAGAAAACAAATTATACGTATTGGAAAGTATGCCGATACCAAAGGCAATCATGAATCTGGCCATACCTAGCGTGCTTAGCATGCTGGTTAACATACTTTATAACCTAACCGATACCTTTTATATAGGAAAATTGAACGATCCCTATCAAGTTGCAGCAGTATCGATATCCTTACCTCTATTCAGTTTACAAATGGCCATGGCGGGAGTATTCGGAATCGGTGGTGGCAGCTATCTTTCCCGGCTTTTAGGCAAAAAGGACTTGGAGTCTTCAAAGAATACTCTAGCAACCGCAGTATTTAGTTCGGCTGTGATGTCGGTAGTTCTGGGCGTTGTGGGAATCATGTTTATTCCCACTTTTTCCAAAATGGTTGGTGCCAGCGGGGAGATTCTGGTTCACGCCAAGAACTACATGCTCTATATCTTGCTCGGCAGCCCTGTGATCTTACTGAAATTCACTCTGGTTCAGCTTTTACGCGCGGAGGGGGCAGCCAAAGAAGCTATGATCGGTTTGTTTATTGGCACGGGTTTGAACATCGTGTTGGATCCTTTGTTTATTTTCGTCTTCAAGATGGGAGTAACCGGAGCCTCCATTGCTACCGTACTTGGCAATGCAGGCGGCATGATGTATTATCTTTCTTACTATCTTCAAAAGAAGAGTTTAGTCCCGCTGTCTTTTAAGCATGTCAAACTGAAATGGACTTGTTATAAAGAGATCCTCCTGATCGGAATGCCGGCCTCTATTTCGCAAGTGATGCTCAGCATAGGCAATACTATTAGTTTCAGGCTTGCTTCAGTTTACTCGGATCATCATGTAGCTTCATTGGGTGTGGCATCGCGAGTGTTTAGCATCCCAATATTCACCTTCATCGGCATATCTACCGGTATTCAAGCTCTGGTTGGCTACACTTACGGAGCCAGAAACTACAAACGCATGAAAGAGACTATCCGCACTTCAGTACTGATTACTTTGAGCCTGAGTTCAGTTCTCACTGTGCTATTTGCTGTCTTTCCGCGGGAGTTGATCATGATCTTCATAAAAGATCCGATTATTGTAGATATTGGAACAAACATTCTGAAGGCTTATGTCTTTGCGATCCCAACTGCTGCAGTGGGTATGATTATGATGACTAGTCTTCAAGCCATGGGTAAAGCATTGCCCGCTTTGCTGGTATCGCTCTCACGGCAAGGGATTATGTATATTCCGTCCATCCTGATTTTGAACAAATTGTTCGAGTTTAACGGGCTGGTCTTTGCAATGCCGCTGGCGGATCTTCTTGCTACCACTCTCAGCACAACCATGTTGATCATCATCCTGAAGAAGCTCAAGCACCACGAAGCGGTAATATCCGATCCTGAGCCGGTTCTTGTGGCAAATTCGCAATCCACACAAATACTTTGATGCAATGTTAATTGCCTTTTATTATAGGCAGTTAAGGATTTGGCTTGACAGTTAAGCATATTCCAGGATAGGGGCTTAGGTATTGGATAATAACAAAACAGAACATGGAGGAAACATGTCAGATCAACTTAAATATGGTAGTATTAGTTCTCGCAGAGCGATGGAACTGGAAGAAGAATACGGTGCGCACAACTACCATCCGCTGCCCGTAGTTCTGGCAAAGGGAGAGGGAGTATTTATGTGGGATCCTGAAGGAAACCGCTATTACGACTTCCTTTCAGCGTATTCTGCCGTAAACCAGGGCCACTGCCATCCCAAGATCATCAAAGCTTTGTGTGATCAGGCTCAAGTGCTTACTCTCACATCCCGCGCTTTTTACAATAACAAGCTTGGAGAGTATGAGAAGTACATTACGGAATACTTTGGTTACGACATGGTTTTACCTATGAACAGCGGTGCCGAGGGCGTTGAAACCGCTATCAAACTTGCCCGCAAATGGGCTTACAATGTAAAAGGCATAGAGAACAACAACGCTATCATAGTATTCGCCGAAAACAACTTCCATGGTCGCACCGTGACCATCATCACCGCTTCATCGGATCCTGATTGTTATGAAGGCTTTGGTCCCTTCACTCCAGGTATCGTGAGAGTAGCTTACAACGATCCCAAAGCCCTGAAAGACTATTTGGCAAAACACGGCAAGAATGTAGCTGCATTCATCGTGGAGCCTATTCAGGGTGAAGCCGGTGTATTTGTTCCGGACGAAGGTTATCTGAAAGCCTGTTTCGACATCTGCAAGGAACACAATGTGCTGTTCATCGCCGATGAGATCCAATCCGGCATTGCCCGTACCGGCAAGCTTTTGGCCTGCGATTACGAGAATGTACGTCCCGACGTATTGATCCTGGGCAAAGCCATATCCGGCGGTGTTTTGCCTGTTTCAGCCGTTTTGGCGGACAAAGAGATAATGATGCAAATAAAACCTGGACAGCATGGCTCCACTTTCGGCGGATTTCCCTTGGCCTGCGCCGTGGCGAAAGCCGCTCTTGAAGTAGTGAAAGAAGAGAAGCTGGCAGAGCGCGCTTATGAACTGGGAGAATACTTCCGGGAAGAACTGCGCAATCTGAATCACCCCATGATCAAGATTGTTCGCGGTCGTGGCCTGCTGAATGCCATCGTAGTAGAGCCCAGGGACGGCGTGGAAGCTTGGGATGTATGCCTGAAATTGAAAGATAAGGGATTGCTGTGCAAACCTACTCATCGTCACATCATTCGCCTTGCTCCTCCCTTGGTCATCACCAAAGAACAGCTTGCCGAATGCGTGCAGATCATCAAAGAAGTGTTTGCAACTCTGTAAACCAAGTTAGATAATGGGGGCGGGAGCAATCTCGCCCCAGATTTTATGAACCAGATAGCCCCAGATTTCAAGAGCGGTTTTGTTGCCATCATCGGCAAACCAAACACCGGAAAATCCACCCTGATGAACCGGCTTTTGGGCGAAAAGCTCTCCATCACCTCTGCTAAACCTCAAACCACACGTTATGCTGTGAAAGGCATCTGGAACACAGATAAACACCAGATCATCTTCATCGATACTCCCGGCTTCCTGATACCCCGATATGAGATGCAGGAGCGCATGGCACGTATTATCAGCGACAGTTATAAAGACGTGGATTTAGTGATCTTTCTTACTCAAGTGCAAGGCTTTCCTACTGATTACGATCTCCAAGTACTGGACTTGCTGAAGAATGTAAAGAGTCCCGTCCTGGCGGTATTCAATAAGACTGATTTGGAACTGGACATCGATCGGGAGAGCTTGAAGAGCAACCTTCCCAATACTGTGGATAAGTGCCTCTTTGTGTCTGCACTCACCGGAGATGGAATAGAAGAGCTCATCGATAATATCCGCTTTTATGTGCCTTTTCACGCTCCCTTTTATGATGAAGATCAGCTTTCAGACCTTCCTCTTCGTTTTTTTGCCAAAGAGCTGATCCGGGAAGCCATATTTCACCAGTTTGAAGAAGAAATCCCCTATGCTACAGCCGTGCTGATTGAGCGTTTCCAGGAATTACCTGCCAAAGTAGTGGTGGATGCCGTAATCTGGATCGAGAGAAGTTCTCAAAAGCCCATTTTGATCGGAAAGGGAGGGCAAAATCTGAAGAAGATACGCGAGTATGCCGAAGTTCAACTCAGTGAATTTTTACAATTCCCCGCCGAGATCCACCTCTTCGTAAAGGTGAATGAAAACTGGCGTAAAAAGCCTCATTCGCTGAAAGAGCTGGGGTTCAAATAGTTCTTATCCGCTGATTACCGCAGAAACCAGGTTCTTCTCGTCGATCTGAATCAAGACGATATTGATCGCCGATGTAATGGGAACAGCCAATACCATCCCCACGATACCCCACACCCAACCCCAAAATATCAGGGAAACCAGTACCATGATGGGGCTTAAATTCATTTTTTGACCCTGGATTTTGGGTTCCAACACGTTTCCAAACAGCATCTCTGTAGCAATTAGCAGAATGGAAAAACTAATGGTTCTCAGATCCAATCCCGACTGCAGGAAGCTGATCAGGATGGGAATACCCGTAGAGATGATGCTGCCAATATTGGGAATAAAATTCATTATAAAAACCAGAATGCCGCACACCAGCACAAAATCCACTCCATACATCATCATCAGGATCATACTCAATATGGCCGTGCACAGACTGATAACCGTCTTGGTGAGCAGATAGCGCTGGATTTGTTGTTGGATATTGCCCAATGTAGTCTCGGTTCGTTTCAGATCATCTTCACTTAATACAGTGTTCAAACGTTTTGCGAGGCTTCCATCCTGCGCTACGATAAACATAAGAAAGATGATGATCAGGAAGAAATTCCAGCCTATATCAACCGTAGTAGCCATCAGATTGGATATCGCCCCAGAGATGGAAAAACCTCCCGGAGAGATCAATTGCGAAAGATTGTAATTGAAGCCCTCCTCCATGGCCAGATTAAAGCGGGCAGAAAACTCCTGAACATACATCATTGCAGACTGAAGCCTCTGGATCAGGCTGGCCTGATAGCGTGGAAAGCCGGTTACCAAAGAATTTGCCGCTGAAAAGAGCAACATTGTGGATGCTATCATCAAGGTAATGATGATCACTAGCATCACTACCATGATAACGCTGATGTGTACTTTCTTCTTACGCAGATACTTATTCAACGGAGCAAAAACAAAGCTAAGGAATACAGCAAATACCAAAGGGATAAAGATGGATTTGAGGGTTCTGAAAATTAGTACTAACATGGGGATCGCGATAATGGTTAGTAGGATGCGGATCCACCGCAGTTCCAAGTCAGTTCTGTTGCACTCTTTGGCCATAAATTCTCCTTCTGCTAGCTTCGCTGATAATATATCGATCTTTTGTCAATGAAGCATGTCCCCATACTTTTGTCAAGGATTCGATTCCATGTTCTCTTTCCAGATCGAGATTTGCAATAAGCACAGAGAAAAAGCACAGAGAAAGTGTCTTAAAAAGTGTCTTAAAAAGTGTCTTAAAAAGTGTCTTAAAAAGTGTCTTAAAAAGTGCTTCAGAACTTGAGTGGTAACCCTTTAAAGTATACAGGGTCATTGATGATAAGATAGTCATTTCTGAAGGCATCGCAAAGGATGGGAGGGAAGATGAGTTTCATTGGTTTTAAACACTTGTTATCCATATAGATAA
>JAQWBI010000057.1 GCA_028706475.1 Candidatus Cloacimonadota bacterium | reverse complement strand
CTACCACGCTAGTCATAACGGTTGTGCCATATTTTCCGGTATGTGCATGGAAGATGTACGGGTAAAAGAAGATAGAGTCCGGGGAGTAGTGGTAAACTGGACTCCCATAAAACGCCTGGATATGCACTTGATGCTATACTCTCCCCGCAGGCCAGTATGCAAGCTGCGCCCCTGAGCCTGTTTAAGATACACATCGATTCGCACATCTTCCAGCCCTGTTCCATCTATAGCTCTGAACACATCACCAATCTGCCCCATGGGCATCACTTCAGAGTTGTGGCTGAAAAAGCTTCCATAAAGTCCTGAGACCATTATTAGAAAGGCCATGATACATACCGTAAACATCCCCTGTTGCTTTCTGGACATCATTTTCTCCCATAATTAACATAGAATCCAAGTTTTTGTGCCAAAGGATATTCAGTCAAGTAAAAGACTCTATGGTTTGTTGAGTTCTACCTCTGATGTCCGATAAAGCATGATATTAAAAGCAAAACCTCTGTGTTAAGAAGAATTAACCAAAAAAAACTTGCTCTAAAAACCACATTTGGCTGATGTGGAAAAAAACCAAACAGGATAGCAGAATGCAAAAAATGATCTACATTGTGGAAGACGAAGCTGATATCGCCGAACTAATTGCCATCAAGCTGCAAAGCGCGGGTTTCGATACTCGCGTATTCTGTCACGGAACGCCTATGCTGCAAGCTTTGGAAAGCATACCATGCGACCTTCTGGTCTTGGATCTGATGCTCCCGGATATTGATGGGATGCAGATATGCTCTCGCATCCGTGAGCATCCCAAATATAAAGCTCTGCCGATTGTAATGCTTACTGCCCGAGTTGATGTCACCGACAAAGTGAAAGGACTGAACATGGGTGCAGACGACTATCTAGGCAAACCATTTGAAGGACGTGAACTGGTAGCGAGAGTAAAAGCAGTTTTGCGTCGCAGCGAAACCAACTCCACCATTCAGGAGATCATCGTGGAACCATCCTTAAAGCTTGATCTGAATCGGTATGAAGTGAGTATAGATCAAGAACGTATCGATCTCACTCTCACAGAGTTCCGCATCCTGAAGCTATTGGTAAGCAACCCGGGAAAAGTGTATTCCCGTTCAAGTATTCTGGATCATTTGTGGGGCACAGATAAAATTGTAATCGAGCGCAGCGTGGATGTTCACATCAAAAATCTGCGTGAAAAGATCAGCGATTATTCCCGTTATATCCAAAATGTCCGTGGAGTAGGATACTGCTTCTCAAAGAACTAGATGATGGAAAAACGCAGCTTTAATCGCAGTTTGGTGCTACTGAACATCTTGAATCTGGCTCTACTTAATGCATTGCTTTTGATCGGTGCTGGTATCAATACAATCTTGCTGATAATGACCCTTAGCACAGCAGCGATATTGATCTTTTCCTTGATCGTCTTCAATCGCCAGCTTCACCGTATCAACGATGCTGCCAAACGCATCTCCCGAGGTGAAGAAACTAGCTCTTTACCGGATCTGGAGGTAGCGGAATTCGATGAATTGGGTAGAACTTTGAACCGTGTACTCTCACAAAAGGATAGCACAATTGGACATCTGGCAGCCCACAGAGAAGAGTTGCGCTTGCTGATCTCCTCAAATGAAGATCCTCTCTGGGCTTTGGATCCCGAAGGCAGAGTGCTGTGGACCAATCTCTCCTTCCAAGCCCTTTTCCCCGCTATAGGCGACAAAAAGAAAACCTACTATTGGGAGCTTATCCGCGATCCTTTACTGCTGGATTTTCTGCATGAATTTCCTCAGAGCGATGCCAAAGAGCTGCGTGAATTTTGTATTGACGACCACTACTATCTGCTTAGCGCTGCCACAGACGCCAAAAGGGAACGCCGTGTATTTATGCTGCAAAGTATTGATGATCTACGTGCTGCACAGCTGATGAAGCGTGATTTCATCGTAAACCTTGCCCACGAACTACGTACTCCCCTTACTGCCATCAAGGGTTTTACCGAAGCTTTGGAGGATGATGGAGCAAACCAGGAACGCTATCTGAAAATCATCCAAAACCACACCGACAGGCTGATTCATCTGATTGCTGATCTGGAAGATCTGATTCGTTTGGAACGCGGACTGGGCCTGAATATTCAGGAAGTAAAAGCGGCGGAATTGATGGGCAATATCAATCTGATTTTAAAACCTATGACCGATGCTGCAGGACTGGACCTAAGTATTCATCTGGAACCTTACGACGGGGTATGCTTTCTGGATCCATTCAAGTTTGAACAAGTCTTTATCAATCTGGCCCAAAACTCCATCCGCCACACCAAAAAAGGAGGAATCAAGATTCATGTCTGGCAGGATTCAGACTTGTTTCACGTGAATTTCAGTGATACAGGTGAAGGCATAGATCCCAAAGATCAAACCCGCATATTTGAACGCTTCTGGGTGGGCGAACGCTCTCGAAACCGTTCTAAAGGAGGCACGGGTTTGGGGTTGGCAATAGTAAAGCACATTGTTGCCATGCACGGCGGTAGCATCCTGGTGGAAAGTGATATCGGACAGGGAACCAGCTTCCGGATCACAATCCCACAAATTTTTCCTGACCCTCATATCTGGAGATAAGCATGGATCCCGAACTCATCGTACGAAAATTCGAAGGCATGGTAATAAACCTGGCAAAGCGTCATTTCTGTGGGAAACCCGACTTTGAAGACTTGGTTCAGGAAGGAATGCTTGGACTTCTGGAAGCAAACAACCGCTATGATCCTTCGAAGGGCACAAAATTTTCCACCTACGCATACTACTGGATCGAAAAGCGCATCCTTGCTGCATTAGAGTTGGAACTATCATTTCAAAAACGCACTAGCGCGATGGAAATTGAAGACAAGGTAGATACTAACACTGATGTAGAACTTGTGCAGGAAGGGCTGTACCTGCCTGAAAGCATTCCGGAAATCGAACGGAAGATATTGATGCTTTGCTATTCTCAAAGCTATAGCATCAAAGAAATCGCCCAAATCCTGCAACTCAGTACAGAACGTGTAAAGCAACTCCGGGGCAAAGCCTTACGCAGATTGCGGGCATTGCATAAGCAGCAGGATAGTCGATCATAAAAACCGTTTCTTTGCTTCAGCCAAGCTTCAATACAAAGATACACCGATAATGATACATAGTATAGCTTAATCATCGCACATTTATGCGACATACACCACAGCAAGGGGGGAATTACAGTACGGGATCACCTACCCCAGATGTTTTATCACCTTACCCTGCACCAGAAAGACAGTGTTTTCAGCGATATTCGTAGAAAGATCCGCAATACGCTCGAGGTTCTTAGAGATTCGTAGCAAATGCATGTAAGTATCTATATATGAAGGATTTTCTTTCATAAGACCTATCAGAGTGCTATGCATCACACGATTCAGGTCATCCACTACGCTATCGTCCACACACACTCTACGTGCCAGATCCACATCACGATCAATGAACGCAGAGATACTCTGATGCAGCATTTCGATCGCCTTTTTATTCATGCGAATCAGATCCGGCAAGTATCCGGCAATGGGTTCCCCACAAATGGCATTTGCGCTTTCAGCGATATTCACTGCCTGATCAGCTAAACGTTCAAGATCGTTATTGATCTTGAAAAACATCAGAACGGAACGCAAATCTGCCGCTTCGGGCTGATATAGAGCGATCAGCGAAGTACAAAAGGTGTCTATTTCCACTTCCAAACGATTCACTCTGTCTTCCAAAAGCATAATCGAGTTCAGATTGCAAGAATTGCCGTTATGTAAAGCGTTCATGGACGTAATCACCATCTTTTCAACCAACACAGCTTCATCGAGAAGCATTTTTTTCAATTCATTCAATTTGTTATTCAACATGCGTTTGTCCTTTTTTCGGGTATCAACCGAATACTCCAGTAAGATAAGCTTCTGTGCGAGGATCCTGCGGGACAGTAAAAACCTGCGAGCTTTCGCCAAATTCCACCAAATCTCCCAGATACATAAAGGCTGTGTAATCCGAGATTCGCCCTGCCTGAGCAATGTTATGAGTTACAATCAATATAGTTACTTGATCTTTCAGCGCCAGGCATAGTTCTTCAATTTTTGCTGTGGACTGCGGATCCAACGCTGATGTAGGTTCGTCCAAAAGCAAGATCGAGGGCCCGTTTGCCAAAGCGCGGGCTATGCATAGTCGTTGCTGTTGACCGCCAGAAAGTGCCATTGCAGAGCTATGAATGCGATCTCTTACTTCTTCCCAAAGCCAGGCATCTTTGAGGCTTTTCTCTACTCTGTCCGATATCTCAGATTTTTTGTATTTGCCTTGGATTTCTAATCCATAAGCAACGTTGTTGAAGATGGATTTTGGAAAGGGATTTGGCTTTTGAAACACCATCCCCACTCTTGTTCGAATCGACGATACATCAGCTTTAGGATCGTAAATATCTTCTTCGTTCAAAAAGATGCTACCTTCCACTTTTGCATTTGGAATCAGATCGTTCATGCGGTTAAAACAGCGGAGAAGGCTGGATTTCCCGCAACCTGAAGGACCGATCATAGCAGTGATTTTGTGGGTATGAAGGCTTATATTGATGTCGTGTAGAACGTGATTTTGCCCGAAATATAGCTGCAAATGATGTGTGCGAATATGAGCATTTACCATTGTTTGTTTCTCCTCATATGATAACGAATTGCGATAGCGATAGATGATACTCCCAACACCAAAAAGAGCAACACCAATGCACTGCCATAGGCTATGGGAACTTGCTGGGTGGCTTTTGAACCTTCGGTAACTAAAGCAAAAATATGATATGGCAGAGCCATTACTTCATCACTCAAAGAGTTTGGCAGCTTTCGTGAATAGAAGGTTGCAGCTGTAAACATAATAGGAGCAGTCTCTCCAGCAACGCGACCTATGCTGATGATAACCCCGGTGAGTATATTTGGCAACGCGGAAGGAAGCACCACTCGAATGATAGTTGTGCTTTTCTGCGCTCCTAAGGCGATGGAAGCTTCGGTGAAATCTGCAGGGACACTTTGCAGAGCTTCTTCGGTGGTGTTTATAATCAGCGGTAATGCCAATACCGATAGCGTCAACGCACCGCTGATGAGAGATACATCCAGAGAAAACATGTTTACAAATACAGCCATACCAAATAATCCGTAGATAATCGAAGGGACCCCTGCCAAAGTATTTATCGCAAGCCTTACCATGTTTACAAACCACATTGGCTTGCCGTAGCAAAACAGATAGATCGCACAGAATATGCCCAGAGGAAGAGCAATCAGTATCGACAGCAAGGTCAGCCAGAATGTACCGACAATAGCTGGAAATATTCCGCCTTCAGTCATACCGGAACGAGGCGTTTCACTGATAAAACTCCATGAAATCACTCCTATCCCTCTACTGAAAATACTACCTAAAAAGATGAAAAGCATCAGGGCAGTGATTATAAAAAGTAAGGCCATCAGTAGCTTGCCGGATATATTAGCAAGATATCTTAATTTCATTTTACCTTCCGTTTTAGAAAGACCAAGTCCGCTACCAGATTGATGACAAAGGTGATAATAAACAGCAGTCCCGCAATGGCAAAAAGCACGCGATAATGAAGGTCACCGATAACAGTTTCGCCCATTTCAGCGGCGATAGTGGAGGTTAGAGGGCGAATAGAGTCAAAAATGCTTTTAGGAATTTGCGCTGATCCACCTGCTACCATCAAGACAACCATAGTCTCTCCAATGGCGCGACCAAAACCCTGCAATACAGAGCCGACAATGCCTCGTCGTGCAGCTGGAACCACTACCTTTGCGATAGTTTCCCAGGAAGTAGCACCAAGCGCCAATGAGGCTTCACGTAGCTGTTTGGGAACGTTTGCGAGTGCATCCTCACTCATGCTGGAGATAATCGGTAACACCATCAGACCCAGAATAATTGAAGTACTAAAGAGATTGAGTCCTGTATTCAGATTGATAAGTTCACGCACAAATGGTGCCAATACCATCATACCAAATAGCCCATATACGACACTGGGGATAGCAGCCAACAGTTCAACTATCGGTTTGGCGATTTCTTTCAGTCTCGGTGTGGCTATCTCCGAAATGAAAATTGCACTGCCCAAGCCCAGAGGAACCGCAATCATCAGCGCACCCAGTGTGACCAGAAGAGATCCAATAAGGAGATACAGGACGCCAAACTGAGGAGTCTCGGCATGAGTGGGATACCAAGCACTGCCGAAGATAAAATCCCCGATCGATATAGTGCAAAACAGAGGAATGCCCTCCCGAAAGACACTGAATATGATGCCAAATACAGCTGCCAGACTGAAGAGTGCTGCTGTGTGAGTGATGCCAACGAAAGCTTTTTCGCGTACTTGCATAACCATACTTTCCTTTGCAAATAGCCGCTATTTCCCGGTTGATCCCCCACTAAGAGTCAGAGAACACCGGGAACGCGACTATAAGGGATTTACTTGATGGAGATAAAACCTTGTTCTTCTACAATCTTCTGCCCTGCATCGGACTGTAGCCAACCAATAAAACTACCTACACCGCCGGTGGCTTTACCATTAGTGTACATATATAGCTTTCGACTTAGTTTATAACTACCGTCTTTTACCGAAGATTCTGATGGAGTAATATTCTCTACACTAACTACTTTTACGTCGCTATTGATGTATCCCAGCCCGGTATAACCAATTCCTCCGGGAGTAGAACCCACAGCACTAACCACAGCATTATTTGATGCCAAAAGCTGAGCTGAAGCGGCTACTTTAGCTCCGTTTAGGGCTTTCTCATTGAACACTTCAAAGGTTCCTGAAGCAACATCGCGAGAAACTACTACGATGGGTAAGGAAGGACCGCCAAGTTCTTGCCAATTTGTGATCTTTCCGGTGTAAACATCCCTGATCTGGGTGATGCTTAAGTCTCTTATTGGATTGCTTTTGTGCACCACAATTGCGATGCCGTCGTTAGCGACAACGTAAGTAGTGGGATTGATCCCCTTTGCTTTGCAGGCAGAAATCTCTTTACTCTTGATCGGACGCGATGAATTGGCAATCTGCACTGTGCCATTTTGTAAAGCCGCGATACCTACGCCTGAACCTCCACCGCGGACGGAGATATTATATTCGGGGTGGCTATCCATAAATGCTTCCGCACCTGCTTGGGCGATGGGCAACACGGTTGTTGATCCGGAGCAAGTGATCTGTCCTTTTTTGGCATAGGCAAAACTAAGGCTGAGAATGACTATCAGTAAGATAATTATGTAGTTACGCATGATGTACCTTCCTTATTCTATAATGCGTGAGAAAAGCGCCACTTAAGCTGCGCCATTAAAGTGAAACTATCTTTTAATTCATTAGCGTATATCGGTGCAGAATTGTCTTCATCATAGCTCTTGTGAGTGGCATTTAACTGCAGTTGCATGGATGGCACGTAGCTATCGTTGTGCATAAAATTGTAATTGATACCTGCAGTAAGGGCATTTGAGAGGTGTTTATCCGAAGCGTTGTCGGTGGCATCCCAGCGGTCGTATCGGCCCAGGATCTGGATATCTTGGTCGATGTAGTTCCGCAGATTGAAGATTGGAATAATCGAGATACCGGAAGCGTTGTAATCCTTGCTGCCATCTTCTATATTTGGGTATTCTACATTCTTTGAAAAGTATTCTGCCATCACGTCTAGAGGACCCACTACAAACCGAGCCAGTACATCAGCCAAAAACTGATTCTGGTAACCTGGGACAGGGATATCTGTGTCGATATCATACTCACGTTCCACACTGTTTGTCATCACAGAAGCACCCAATGTAAGACCAGCAAGAGGAGTAAGGCGCAGGTTTGCCAAGCCTTCAAAACGGGTGTTGCCTTTCAAGTTTGCTCCATAGTTCTTATAGCCTTCGCCATTATACATACCTATGGCATACTCACCCCATCCGGAGGGAAGATAGCCGTTTATCGAGACACCGTAGTCGGCGGAATTTACCAACTTGTATTCATCCACCGGTGCTTTGCCTATGAGGTTGTAATCCCAGTCGTAGATTGATCCAAAGAACACTTTTTGCAATCCCACACTTAGTTTTAGGTCCTGGATCGGGATCAGATTACCAAAATCCAGAAAGGCATATTTCAGTTTTAGTCCAGCACCATTCTTCTGATCGTCTGTGGAGAATACATCTACGGTAAATCTGGCAGATGTATTTTCGCTGAATTTGGTTTTCAGATCCACATAACCACGCTCCAGAGCCATAGCGTTTGCTTTTGTAATGGTTCTGCGGTCTGCAGCGCTGGTTCCGGTAGTCATAGTCCAGCGGCCCCATAATTCAGTGCTCAGTGTGCTTTCCGCTGCCATCGCGGCTAGTGGAAGAATCATCAATAGTGCTAATACAAGGCTTTTGTAAACCCAGTGTTTCATTACTATCTCCTTATTTAGGTTTTTGCGTCAATGCGCTACACTTAGATTATACCTATCTTTTGTTAGGCTTATATAAGGACTGTGTTAAGTTTTGGTAAAGCCATTGTCTTTCTCTTCTGCAGTAAGTTTATTCTGACTTTTAGGGAAGAGATTCTACAAAACATTAGGCAAATAAGCGAAATTCAGCAGGAACATTGATTGTTCCAAACTAGTAGATCGTTCTATTAATTATGTTGCGTAATTAGGGTTATCGATTATCTTCTCACTATCAAAGAAAACATTGTGGGAGATATCAATGGGAAAGCCAAGTACACGAGCCAAGATAGTGATGAC
>JAQWBI010000056.1 GCA_028706475.1 Candidatus Cloacimonadota bacterium | reverse complement strand
AAAGATGGCATACTGGCCTTCTTGTCAATTCGGTTTCGAAAGCATATTTTAGTCGTTTCGCCCACTTTTTCACCTAACTCATGCGCTAACTCTTTGGAAATAGATCAGGTCAAAGTGAACAGTCTCATACTGGCTTGTAGTCCGGAACGTCTGCCTCTGGTCTATGAGAAGGCTGCATATGTAAAGACTGCTTAGATAGATTGCATGTGTAGGAATCTGCACTGGACACGAAAAAAGCGACCTCAAGCTTTCCCAAGGTCGCCTAATATTTGGTGGAGCATAGCGGGATCGAACCGCTGACCTCATGACTGCCAGTCATGCGCTCTCCCAGCTGAGCTAATGCCCCAAAACTGAGCGTTTATATTTGATCACAGTTCCAAGAGCTTTGTTTTTGTCAAGCAGAAAATGGCTTAGCTGCCATCAGAGTACACGCATCCGTCTGTAGGACATGATGTTAACCAATATTTACTTTTCCTTATGTAAACTGAATATCGGGAAATAACAAAAAAACACTTGTGTAATTTGCCATTGCCAGAAAAGTGGCTCTTTAAAGAATATTACGATCCATTGTGGAGGATATAATGCTCGAAGACTTGAGAAAGAAACAGAAAGTCATCATCTATTTTGTGGCCATCATCTTCATCCTGGGGATGGGAGCCGTTGGTGTTGTGGAGGTTTTCACACCAAAGCCATATGTGGGCAAAGTGGCTGGTACAAAGATCAGTTTTGAGATGTATCAAAACAAGATTCAGGAAATGTATACCAGACATAGCGAAAGCAACCCCAATCAACCCATTGATGATGCAACCCGGAAGAACCTGGAGAATCAGGCTTGGCAGGAATTGGTGGATGGAATCCTCTGGGACAAGCAAATCAAAAAGCATAAGATAAAGGTCAAAGACGACGAAATCCTTACTGAGATGCAGAATAATCCTCCTGAGGAGCTCATGCAGAATCCCGCTTTACAAACAGATGGCAGATTCGATACAGGCAAATACATTGCCGCTCTTAAAAATGATCCCAATTTGTTCTTGGTCTTGGAAGACTATTATAAAAGCTATCTGCCTCGTAAACGCCTGCAAGAAAAGATTATGGCAGATGCCGGGATTACCTTGGACAGCTTAAAGGCCGAATACATTAAAGAGAACGACATTGTGCGTGGCAAGATGATATTCTTCGATTACAATACCATCAAAGACGTTCAGGTGTCCGATGAAGATATTCAGAAGTATTATGACGAGAAAAAAGAAGAAGAATACAAAAAGGGTCCAGCAACCAAGATGCAGTTCTTTGTGTTTGAAGAAAAGCCATCTGATGAAGATATCGCTGAAGCAAAGAAGAGTGCGGATCAGCTGGCTGCCAGAGCCAGAGCCGGGGAAGATTTTGCCCAATTGGCCATCGATTATTCAGACGATCCCGGATCGGGACAGAATGGCGGATCTTTGGGAGTATTTGGCAAGGGACAAATGGTTCCCGAATTTGAAGCAGCCGCTTTTAGCTTGAAAGAAGGTGACATCTCTGATCCCGTCAAGAGCGATTTTGGTTGGCATATTATTCGTGTTGACCGCATTGTAAGCACTGATCCAGCAAACCCTCAAGTGGAAGCCAGACATATTTTGGTGAAGATTGAAGCTAGTGAGACCACCAAGATCGAGATTGCTGAGAAAGCTCAGAAAGCTCAGGAAATGCTGAAAAAGAAGAAGATTGATGAAGTGGCAAAAGCTCTGGATATGGAACCCCAAGACAGCGATTGGGTGGCTCCTGATGCACAGTATATCTCTGGAATCGGTCAGCTTCCTCAGTTGATCTCCTGGATGGCAAAAGCCAAAAAAGGCAAAGTAAGTGAAGTTATCAGAGATCAACAAGGTCGCATGATCGTTGGAAAGATTACTGAAAAAGCAAAAACCTACTATGAAGAATTTGAGAAGGTTCGCCCCCGCATTCGCTATGAGCTTGAAAAGCAGCAGAAGCTGGCAAAAGCCAGACAAAAAGCTGATGAATTTGCCGCTAAATACACAGCTGACCAGTATTTTGACAAGGCTGAAGCAGAAGGTTGGAAAGTGTTTGATGTGACCAATTTCAAACGCGGCAACAGCGCTCCTGGCATCGGTATCTCAGATATGTTTGCCGATGAAGCTCTGAAACTGAATGAGGGCGATCTCAGTCCAGTAATTCACGATCCCAAGGGAAGTTACATTATAAAGGCTGAAAGCCGCACCAAACCAGATATTGCTGCTTTTGAGAAAGATACTGACAAACAAAAAGAGATTCGCGAGAAGCTGGAAAACCTCGCTTTCTCCCGCTGGTATCAGCAGATGCGGGAAGAAGCCAAGATAGAAGACCGTCGCGCAGAATTTGGCTTGTAACAACTGAATCTACTGGCTGTAATGCCGTCATATATCAGATGCGGATGGCCTTTGACGGTTTTCCGCATCCTTTGCTTCTAAAGGAGAAATCATGAGCAAACTAATGACTAGTGTGAGCGGGGTTCGGGGTATCTATGGTGACACTCTCACTCCACCTGTCGTGCAACAATACGTGGCGAGCTTTGCCGCAATACAGAAACAAGCATACGGAAAAGGCAGAATCATCATTGGAAGAGACAGCCGTACCACCGGAAATGCCATGATGCACAATATCGTATCCACGGTCAATAGTATTGGTCTGGACGTTACAGATCTGGGTGTGGTCTCCACTCCTACGGTTTTACTGGCGGTTGAAGAGAGCGATGCTATCGGTGGAATCGCAATCACTGCCTCTCACAATCCTCCTCAGTGGAATGCGATGAAGTTCGTGGATCGGGATGGTCTGTTCCTTGCTCCTGATAAAGCCGCCAAATTCCTGGCAGATGTCCATAAACCTGTTCTCTGGGCTGATTGGCAGACCGTAGGCCGGTTGAACTACGATGATAAAGCAATCCAGAGGCACATAGATAAAGTACTGAACATTCCATATTTGGATGTAGATGCTATCCAGAAACGAAAGATCAAGGTAGTTCTGGATTCCGTGAACGGTGCCGGAGGTCTGATCTCCCCATTGCTACTAGAGGCTTTGGGATGCACTGTAGTCGGCATCAATACTGACCCCACCGGCGTCTTCGCTCATCCGGCAGAACCATTGAATCAAAACCTTGGCCAGCTGGAAGAAGCAGTAAAAATGCATGGGGCAGACATTGGTTTTGCCACCGATCCGGATGTTGACCGGCTCTCGATCGTAGATGAACAAGGAAAGTGCATCGGAGAAGAATTGAGTGTTGTGCTGGCACAATGCTATGTTATGCCGAAGAAACGCGGTGATATCGTAGTAAATCTCTCTACTTCAATGCTTAGTGACGACATTGCTCGCAGATATGGGGTGAAGGTTCATCGCACAAAGGTGGGTGAGGTGAACGTTGGTAAAAAGATGCAAGAGCTTTCCTCCCCGATTGGTGGAGAAGGGAATGGCGGTATCATCTGCCCAGAAGTTCACTACACCCGCGACGCACCTGCAGGTATGGCTTTGATTCTGGGCTTGTTGGCAGAAAGCGGTAAATCGGTATCCGAATTGGTGCAAGAACTGCCCAAATACTACTTTGCCAAAGACAAACTTGAGCTTGCTGCCTCGGAAATGGATGCAGCCATGGCAAAAGTTCCACATATGCTACAGGGTTACGAGATTGATACTCAGGATGGCATCAAAGGCACTAGAGACAAGCATTGGATTCACATCCGTAAATCCGGTACCGAACCTATCATCAGAGTGTATGTGGAGAGTGAGAGCCCGGATTATAGCGTTCAACTCTGCCAGGAGACTATCCAGAAACTGAAACATTAGTCCGTATACAAGGACAGATGATAACATAAGATAGCAGTGCTGATGGCAAGATTCAGAGATTCCATGCTTCCATGCATCCTGATCTTGAGGCTCGAATCTGCTCTTGCCATCAGTACTTTGTTAACTCCGTGAGCTTCACTGCCCAGGATGTAAATCTCCGGGTCAAGGGAGGGACGGTGGTCTTCCAATGCTGTATCAGCATCCATGTCCAATACCACTTTCTTAGCCTCCAAAGCAAGCAATGCTTCGTAGTCCAATATCTCCCAAGGGATAGCATACACTGCCCCCAGGGAAGCACGTACCACCTTGGGATTAGCCAGTTCACAACTGTCTTCGGAGAGGAAGATGGCATCCATGCCTAATGCTGCAGCTGTGCGAAATATGGTGCCCAGATTACCGGGATCAGACACTCGATCCAGATACAAGGCTCGCTTGAAACTCTTTACACCCGGATTTGGCAAGGGATATAAACCGGCTATGCCCGCCGGATGCTCGCTCTCGCAGAAACGCTTCATCTCATCAGCACTGCATACCCAAGTACGGATGTTTTGCTTCTTCTCAAGCTCAGGGGAGCAAATAAACAGCTCCAGAGGCTCTATTCCAAAGGCTTCTAACTGATCTATGAGTCTTTGTCCTTCAACCACCATCAGCTCTTTTCCCAGGCGATATTTCTTTTGTTTCAGCTTGGCTAATTCCGCAATATATGCCTTGGAAATTCTTTCATTTTTGGGCACTGGATAGCTCCTTGTTAATCAGTTATCTACACACTTATCCACATCCATTGGTGGATAAGTATGATGATCTAAGTTGTTGTTACATGTACACATGATCTTCTCGCCTAAAACTCGCTAAGCACTTATCCACAAGTTATCCACATTGTCATAACGGCCTGTCTTTTTATAAGATAGAGAACTTGACCCGCAAGCGCTTGCCTGTAGCACTATACTCTACTATGTACACTCCGCGGATCAGCGAATCAAAACCGGGGATATCCTGTAGCAAGATGATACCTGATGATTTTGCACTTGGATCATGGTCGAAAGACAGAATTCTCTGACCTTTAAGATTATACACATAAATCTTGGATTCTGCAATTGAGTCCACTGCAAGGTACCAATCCAGAAAGGCGGGAGAGTTCGTGGACACGGGATTGGGGCGCACTACTAGGCTCTCTTTGGGTGTCTCGTACTGGTAGTCTATACTAAGGGCAACTGAGGTATTTCCGGACTGATCAACAGCATAGACTCCGCAGTTTCCTGAACTGCCGATCTCGAAGTCTACGTGGATTTCCTGGGCATAGATTTGGGAGTAGAGCCAGAAATCCGCATGATCGCCCTGTATGTGGTAACACAAAGAGTCCACATCTGCCGGAGCTTCAATAGCGAGATGCAAGCGGCCGTGGTATTGATACTGACGAATCAGCTTTGGGGCTGAAGGCGCATCCTGATCATTCCCCAAAGCAGCATTCACCAAGCTTAGCCACGAGCTTTGGGCAAATGCGAGTTTCATATAGGTTGACCAGGCGATATTCAGATTGTAGCGGACATCAGGAAACCAGATCGCCAAAGCACCCAAATTTTGCTGGTAGTAAGTAGTAGAAAAGACATTGTACGGGACTAATTGCTCGTAAAACTCCCATACTTCGGCACTCATTTCCGGCAGGATCCCGTTTTCGATGATTCGGGAAAGCATCTGTTTCACATCCACATCTGCGTATCCGCTATTCATTTCGTATAAGCTATCGCGTATCTTCATGAGTTGCGCTGCATGGGGATAGAGATTGCGCCAGTAATCTGATAGCAGGTTGTAGTAGCTACCCAAAACAGAAGTATCTATTACCGAACAGCTTATGTTTAGAAAGTAGTTTGAGGGATTATTCTGCGAACCGGGCAGATAGGATTCCAGATACAAATCCGGAATCTGAGCTGCCACAGCCCGGGGTTCTTGGGAAAAGAGCGGGATCATTGTCTGATAGGGAAAGCCGTTTACTGGCACCAAATCTGCCGAGCCGACAATGTAATCTGCAAAGTGTCTTAGTTCATATCCAATTTCTATGCTTTGCATGCTGCAAGCGTCAAATAGTAGGATATCCAGGCTGGGCGTTCCAGACAATGCAGCGCTCAGTTCGCCATTTGCTACTCCGATGGCGTTTCCGCTTTCTTCATCAGGGGAGATGTATTTACTTTGTTTATACCAGCTATCCGCGTGAGACCATATAATCAGCATTCTGCGTGAAGCAGGATAGTGCTTAAAGCCCCAGGAGACGAAATCTCTCAGCACTTCAGGATCACCGCTGTCCACATTACCCAAGCTCTGCACAATGCGGGAATTGAATCCTGCTTCGGGATTGTGCTCGATTTTATGTCGTTTTGCACCGCTTCCAGGTAAATCAAGCTGTACGATCAGGTTCAGATTATGTGGTTGTTCCACTGCTTCCATTGCTTGTAAGTTCTCTATGGCCTGTCCAGAGAGATCGTTATCCGCACCCATGTAGATCAATACCGTCCAATCCTCAGCAAATAGAGCCGGGACAAGCATGAGCAGAAATAAAAGTAGGGAAATTTTCTTCATATTAAAAGCTAAAGTTGTATGTATAAAACGGGAAATCCGGCAGAATGTGCCGGATACCCCAAGTAATTGCTATTGATCGAGGTTTTAATATGCATAGTCCATGGCTTCTTCCTGGCCATTGAGAACCCGGATGCCGCCCTGGCAAAGTGCTTCCATCTCTTTTTCACCAGGATAGAGGTGAATATCTGCTATGAAGCTGCAGCGGGATTTGATCTCGTTTACAATGAGATCATTGTAAACCAAACCTCCGGAGAGGAATATTCCGTCCACTTTTCCGGAAAGCACAGTTGAACAAGCGCCTATCTCCTTCGATACCTGATAGCACATAGCTTGAAGGATGAATTTTGCTTTTTCATCGCCTTCCATGATGCGTTTGTTTACTTCGATACCGCTGTCGGTGCCCAGATAAGCCATCAATCCGGCCGTTTTGGTAAGGTATGTGGTCAATTCTTTTTTCGTGTATTTACCACTGTACGCCAAATCCAGTAAATCACCTATAGGTAACGCTCCAGCGCGCTGAGGGGAGAAGGGTCCCATTCCCAAAAGTGCATTATTGACATCTACCACTCTGCCGGATTTGATGGCCGCGATTGAGATGCCTCCGCCCATATGAACTCCGATGAGGTTCACACTACTGATGTCTTTGCCCAGTTCTTTGGCCATCAGACGAGCGATGTAGCGGATGTTCAGAGCATGCAAGAGGCTTTTACGCTCGATTTCCGGAACACCGGATATTCTTGCGATATCGTCAAATTCATCCACTACCACAGGATCTACGATGAATCCCGGAATACCAAGTTCTTCCGAGATTGCATTGGCAATAAAAGCACCCAGATTGGATGCATGAATACGGCCCCAAAGAGCTGGATCCTGCAGATCGCGCAACAGGCTTTTCCCGATTTTTATCGCACCACCACTAACCGGGCGCACCAATCCACCTCTACCGACTACGGCATGCAAGCTTTTGGCATCTACATTGTTTTCTGCCATAGCTTCCATCACCAATCCTTTACGAAAGTCGTATTGTTCAATGATACCGCCAAACTTGTCCAGCTCTGCTGGATCGTGCCTTAAAGTCTTCTCAAATACTGGATGATGATCGTCGTAAACGGCTATTTTCGTAGAAGTAGAGCCGGGATTAATCGCGAGTACGCGGTAGGACATAATACCTCCAAATAGTACTATATTTATTTTTTTTACCAAACTAGTTGTTTGCGATATCTTGTCAACAGATTAGTGGAATTTTACTATCTCTTAGTGGGAGACTACTAGGGTGACCCAGCAATAGGCGAGGCTCAGAGATCTCTTAATCAATGACAAAACATGGATAAACATTGATAAATAGTAATAGATGGATTGATAAAACACTGATAAGCTAAAACCCAAACAAATATGAAAATCCAGAATCCAGAACCCAGAACCAGAACCAGGAAACATCAAAGCGTGGCATGGTTCGGATACCCAGAACGTTAACTAAGCGTAAGAATGCTCCACTGGTGTTGATTCATGAGCCAATTGATCGCCAGTTTAGGAGATATGAAGAGATCATCATGTATCAAGAGTCTCTAATTGAAGCTCTTTACTCAGAAGCTGATGAGGAGACTAAAAAAAAACTGTTAGAAGGGCTCTCTCCATCTCGTCGAGCAAGGCTAAAAAAGACGGGAAAGCTTTAAACAAGAGCTTATTTTCAGAGGCTAACATGATATCTCGGCAAAATCTTTACAAGACTTATCTGCATTGTGATGAAGAGAAACTTCAACGTGATGACAACATCCGGGATCAAATCATCTCAATTCTTGAGGGGCGGCGAGGGCTATCCGGGACTCAGGTACGCAAGGAACTGCTCACAAGGGGCGTAAGGGTCGGCAGAGATAAATTTTATCAGATCGTTAACCGATACAAGCTTACACTAAACTCACGTAAGAAAGCATGGAAAAGGCAACATTACAGAAGTAAGGCAGCATCAAATATGATCCTGAACCATACATTTCGTAGAGTCTTTGAAGTACTTTTTGCCGATTATACGGAGATATCGACTAATGAAGGAAAAGTTCTGCTGCTTTTAGTTGAAGATTTGGTAAGCCGTTATATAACGGCGTATCGTGTCAGTAACACTTGTAAATCAGCTCCTGTAGTGGAGGCGCTTCAAGAAAGTCTTGCCTTGAAAGCATCATTGAAGCTAAGATATAAGACTATATTCCACACGGACAGGGGATCTGAGTTTGTAAACCACGCAGTTAAAACTCTTGCAGCCTCTAACAACGTAGTAATAAGCAATACCGGTAAGAATCACTGCTATGAAAACGCTTACATGGAAAGTCTTAATAAGACCCTGAAGTATTGCCTGGGATTGAGGGATAAGTTTAACACAAAAGAAGAAGCATATCAGAACATTGAAGCGGCAATAAACAGCTATAATTATGAGCATCTCCACAATAGTATAGGAAAACGTGTACCTCGCACAGTATTAATGAGTTACACGGGGAAAAAATCAGGAAAGCCAGAAGGAAACC
>JAQWBI010000055.1 GCA_028706475.1 Candidatus Cloacimonadota bacterium | reverse complement strand
TTTTTCTGAGCAACAAATTCTCCCGACAAGCTCCTGCTGTAAAGCGGGAAATTTTTGATCAGAAAAAACGGCTGTTGCTGACCCATGTGTCACTCTTCTGCTGGTGTAAATTTCGGGGATAAGGTCACAGCAGGTGTGGCAATCGCCATGCTTCATCATAGGCGTTGAAGGGATTTGTATATGGAGTGTCTCCCGGCCAGATGTAATCTATCCCGGATGCGTTGATGACATCTACCATGTAGCTATCGCTTCCGGGAATCAAGCCCAGGTAACCTAAATCCTCTGGGTTGCTGGGGACTGCGTGATCGATCCAGAGCCGAATGTCATAATCCACAAGATCGGTTAGCAGCGCTTGTTGATTACTGCCTACGGGATCTGCTCCGGAAGAGTAGGTGTGGTAGCCAATCGTATTGCCATGGTCTTTTATCCTATGCCACATCTCACCCAAAGTTGCTTGTTTATCGCCGAAAATAGTACTGGATACAGGGATGTTGCGGGCAAAGAAGCCCTGATTGTAAAACTTTGGATTTTCAGGATTGTTGCTGCCTTCGTAAACGGCTTGCAAGCTGTTAATATTCTCTCCGTCCGCATCGTTTGTAATGCATAAAGCAGCTCTATTTACACCTGGCCAACGGTTGATATTCAGTAAAAGTGGTTTTTCCGCAAAGAGCAAAAAAGCCCAATCATGCGAACCACCGGCTGGCTTGTACATGGTGTCCATAGAAACCTCCCAAGTACCGCCCTGCACATATCTGCGGAAAAAATGGTTTTTATGATCATAAAGCATTATTTGGTTTGCGCTTAGCCCTTCGATTTCCCCACATTCATCATATCCGGATGCCACAATCCATAGTTTGCCGTTGGGATGAGCGTATTCTACTGCCTTATCCCTGAATGGGATGATGTTTACATTGTCTTTAAAATCACCGGAGTTTATCGCTTCAATACCCTTCAAATCTGCAATAATAGGCGCATCTACCGGATCCATAGCGAGATACACATCGTGCAAATATAGTTCCTCTTTGCAGGATGCATTCACGGACACTAACCATGCCGCAGCTTCATACTGATCCCGGGGATAAAAGCTCAATCTTACATCCATCTGCGGGGAGCTGTAGATGATGTTCGTGATTCCGTCGTCAGTGCTGGCCGAAGTATCGAAGTTCAGAGCTACCACGCTGCTACCCCCAATCCTTGCCGTCGCATACAGGTTCAAATCGAAAGAAATATCGCCAATCTGTACCCGGTTTTCATCATGCACGCTTAATGCCATAATTTGGCACGAGAACAATGCAATCAACAACGTAATTACTATGTGGTATCTCATCCGAAATCTACCTCCCATATATATGGATATTGTCCGTTTTCTGCAAATATAACGATGCAATGAAAGAGATTTCAAAATCAGGAATCTGTCAAGCCCAATCTCATACGTTTTCATGAGCATCCCGCGGAAGTATAAAACTGTTCCTACTGTATTCAACCCGATTCTTTGTAAAAGAACGCACATGATGGGAAGCACAAACCGGTATGGTAGATATCCGTACAATTGCAGCGGAAAAGCATTGACAAAATCCCATGTTATCATATTATGGAATATTAGAAAGATATATTGGAGAACCAGATGGATTTTCGCATCTATGAGTATCTTAGCGTATTCATAATGTCATGGCTCTTTGTTTATGGCCTCACGCCATTCATAATAAAGCTGGCTAGAAAGATAAATTTCGTGGACAAACCGGAAGCACGCAAGATCCACCTAAAAAGCGTACCCCTGATGGGGGGGCTTAGTGTGGCCTTGGGTTTCATTCTGTTATGTGTTTACGATGTAACCATTTCCCCCGGCAGGTATTTTGATCGTCCCATGATCGGATATCTGGCAGGCTCAGTCATAATCGTTCTTATTGGCCTTATAGACGACCGTCGCGGGATGCATCCACTGGTGAAGATGTCTGGACAGATTCTTGTAGCACTTATCTTTATCCTTACGAACTTCACTTTTGATGAGCTTAGCATGATGTTTGGCAGCGTTTATATTACTCTTCCGCTCATGCTTTTATGGATGGTTGGGCTGATGAATGCGCTTAATTTCCTGGACAATATGGATGGCATCATCAGCGGTATGGCAGGCATTCTGGGGCTAGGGTTTTTTGCCTTTGCACTTACCAATACTACCAGTTCCAATCAGGAAGCCATGGCCTTGATCGCACTTATCTCGCTTAGCTTTGCCGGGTCTTCCTTTGGTTTTTTACCCTTCAATTTCAATCCTGCCAGGATCTTTTTGGGAGATGCGGGCAGCATGTTTATCGGGTACTTCTTGTCATCAATGGGCATCCTGATGGCGCGTTATGCGGGCATCAAATACAATGACAAGCTGTTCTATCTGCTTCCTGTGCTGCTACTTAGTTATGCCATCTTCGACATCTCGCTGGTCAGTTATACCCGTCGCCGCGATGGCAGACATGTGATGCAGGGTGGCAAAGATCACTCCACGCACCGTATTAACAATGTTTTGGGCTCAGTAAAGGTTACGGCAGCTGTGATTTACGCGATCAATGTATTGATTGTGCTCACTTCCATCATCATCTTCAAGATTGGCTCCCGGGAGTTATTGCTAATCAGCACATTGCTTTTCGGAGCGTTTTTCCTGGCAGTTGGCCGCAAGTTGGATCAGGTACCCATCGTGATTCCGGCAAATCAGAAGAAAGAGAAGTAATGGAAATTCGCATATTGGGAGCGGGTTCCGGCATGCCTGCAAAGGATCTGAACTCTTCATCTGTATTGGTGCATTCAGAGGGACAGAGCTTTTTGCTGGATGGCGGAGACGGCTGTGCTCAGAGCCTGGTGAAACTAGGTTTAGAGCCGGATATACTTAGTGCAGTGATCATAACACACTACCATCCCGACCATGTCGGGGGCGTGCTGTTACTTATTCAGATGTTGTATCTTAGAGGTCGTAAGAGGGTCTTGCCTCTTTATCTGCCGGAGCGGGAAGGGGAGTTCGCCGATTTCTTGTGCATGTTTTACACTTTTCCCCAGAAGTTCGATTTTGAACTGCAGCTAAAACCCATGACTTCCCTTTCAGAAGACTTTCCCAAGCTACGATATATCTTGAACGACCACTTACAAGGATATGGCGAGATAATCCGGAAAAATGCCTTCAAAAACCTGCAACGAGCGTTTTCCATCAGGATCAATTCTGCTGCAGGAGATTTTGTGTATAGTTCGGATATCTCAACCACAGATAGCATATCAGGTTTCGTAGAGGGTGCGCATACACTTCTCTTGGACGCATGTCATCCTTCTGCAGGCCAAGTATTGAAAATGGGCACCAAGGGTCTGAAAAGAATCCTGCTTACGCACAATCCGAGCGAGGAAGTAAGGCAAGCTCTGATAAATACACCCAATGAACTGTTTGAAGAAGCCCGGGAGGGCAGAATATACAGGATATGAAGATCCTGAAGATATTACGGGGAACATATATGTATAAACCACACACAGTTGCAATATTGAGAGCGGCAACACTGTTGTTGATCCCATTATTGCTACTTCTTTCCGCCTGTGAGATCAACCGCTTGCGCAGTGCGGAAGACCTATATAACAAAGGCCTTTATGTGGGAGCCATCAATGAACTGGACGCCCTTATCGAAACGGGAGTAAACGGAGCAATCGTTACCCGGGCTGAATTGATGCGCAGCAACAGCTATCTGGAATTGGGCAAAACTGCCGTGGAAAGAGACAATCGGCCTTTGGCAGTGCGCTTTCTGAAACTGGCCAATTCTGAAGCGGCAGATCTGGAACTGGCAAAGTTATACTACAAAATGGGTGATGAAGCCTATCAAACAAACGATAAAGTACTTTCTCTAAAATACATGAACGACATCATGCGCGAGATTCCGCAATCTCCCTTGATTCCCCAAGTTTTACTACGCCGGATGAGTATCAGTCTGAACGAATATCAGGATCGCGAAAAGAGTTGGGAGGATTATAAATTTCTGTACAACAACTATCCGGATAATCCCTACGAGATTCAAGCACGCTATATCGTGATGCAGTTTATTGATACTAAAGTGGATTATGCCCAGCGTTTGTTGGAGCAGGAGTATTATACTGATGCGCTGAAGGAGTTGTTTGAACTCTCTCTATACCCCGTGGTTGAAGGATCCCGGATCAATGCTTTGATATCCGATGTATATCAAGCACAGGCAGAAGAGTATATCGATGCCCAGGACTATATGGCAGCCGACCGCCTGTTCCGCATTGCGGTGCAATATAATCCCGCAAAGCAAGCCGAAGTCGATGCGCGTCTGGAAGGTATTACCAGACTATATGTTCAGAAAGGCGATGCTCTTGTTCAAGAGCGCGATTTTGAACATGCATTGCTGCATTACACCAAAACTTTCGAGATCATCCCGGATTATGCCCCAGCTTTATCCGCCATTGCCAGGATGAGAGAGATTCAGAAAGACATCGCCCAAGCCAAAGATATCTACAACGAAGGTCTGAAAGCAGAAGGCGCTCAGAAACACGCCGAAGCCCTGAGGCTTTACAACCAGGCTATTCAACTGGATCCCCTACCGGAATATCGCGCACGGTCTCAGTCCATGCAAAACCTGGTAGAAGCAGAACGTGATCCTGTTGGCTTTGCCCGCAGAATCCTGCAGGAATATCGTAACGGACTCTTGATAAACCGCATCGCTGCAAAGCGTAATGAGGTACTTAAAACCCACAATCCCAACGAAATACGGGATAGTGGATGGAAGATATTGCTTTCCACTGGACAATACAAATATGAAGCCCGCTACGATTTGCTTACTCCCACGGATACTTTCCTCTATGTGTGGCAGATCAATCTGAGAGATCGCTCTATGGTCCCTTTAAACAAGATTTCAGAAGCTCTGATGCAATAGGCGGGTAAAATGAAAGATATGAGAATTAATTTGAAATACATAATCCTGATAGTATTGCTGTTTGGGATCACGCTGTGCAATGCTCAAAGCTTCGATTTACAAGCCTTTGCAGACAGTACGAAATACGGTTGGAAGGACTACCTGGATAGAGCAGAGTATCGCAAAGATCTAACCTACAGACAGAATAAATTGCAACTCTACGAATTGGAGGCAGTGCCCTTTGGCGGCAATGTGTTAAAAAGCGCAGTGATCCCCGGGTGGGGTCAGTTTGCTACAAAACACAATAGTAAAGCCACAGTAATACTTAGCGCCGAATTGATTTCAGTGATCAGTGCCCTCTATTTCTACAATCAGGCCAGCACAAATTATGATCGCTATCAAAACGCAACTCAGGTTGACGAGATCAATGATTACTGGAGCAAAGCCGAAATTCCCTATCACTATTCCCTGCTGATGGTGGGTTTGGCAGGAGTGATCTGGTTGTACAATATGTACGATGTTGTAATGAGTACAAACGAGTATAACGAGAACTTGTGGCAGGACATCATGAATAGGGACAGTTCTCCGTTGAAACTGAGTCCAACTGGTTTGGAATTGAGGTTTTAGCTTATGAAACACATACATCTGTTTATTACTCTTGCAATCCTGCTCTTTGTTGCCGGCTGCGGCATCAAGCGCGACAATCCCCTGGATCCTCATTCCAGTTCCGTGATTGAGCCTGCTTATGTGACGGGAGTCCAGTTAAGTTCAGAGGGTACCGGATCTGCTCCAAGAATTGTTCGAGTATCATGGAACAGCAATAGCAGCTCAAACACTGATGGATACTTTGTTTACCGCAGCAAGGGGCATAGCAATGCTTACGCCGTTATCGATACGGTGATGCATGTGGCAAGTGCAGATCATCAGCAATATATCCACAGCAGCGAAAACGATTCCAGTGTTACTCCAGGCGAGTACTGGTATAGAGTCTCCGCCTACAAAGACTATCCAGCGGGAAGGCTTGAAGGCCGCCTTAGCGAACCCAAGCCAATAATAGTAAGAACTTGATGATAGATTACCATCAAGATCTGAACGAAGCTCAACGCGAAGTAGTTGAGGATGTAGATCATCCCATTCTGGTACTGGCAGGTGCCGGTAGCGGAAAGACACGCTGCATCATTTATCGTGCCGCCTATCTGATTCACGAGCGGAAAGTAGCGCCCTGGAAGCTATTGATCGTTACATTTACAAATAAAGCTGCACGCGAATTGCAGGATCGTTTGGAGAGCCTACTTAGCATTCCTATGCACTCGCTTTGGGTGGGCACTTTCCACTCCATCTGCCTTAGGATTCTGCGCTATGAATCCGCTTCTTTGCCCTATAATGCAAATTTTAGCATTTATGCAGACGATGAGCAGAAATCGGTACTAAAAAAGATCTATAAAGAACATGGCTACGATCTGCAAAAGTATCCATTCAACAAAGTACTGGCCAGGATCGGACGCTACAAAAACCGACTGATGTTGCCCGAAGATATCGACGTCTCCGAAACGAAGCACAATCCTTTCCTCGGAGGCTTTCTACATATCTACCAGCATTATCAGCAAGCTCTTCTGATGAATCAAGCTATGGATTTCGACGACATTCTGCTCTACACTGCACGCCTGCTACGCAATAACAGCGCTGTACGACACAAGTACCAGGATATCTTTCAATATGTTATGATCGATGAATATCAGGATACAAACCAAGCTCAGTTTGAGATTATCCATCAATTGGCCTTGGAGCATCAGAGAGTATGCGTGGTGGGGGACGACGATCAGGCCATATACAGCTTTCGCGGGGCAACTCTACGTAATATACTGGAATTTGAAAGGGACTATCACGAAGTTCGCACTATCCGTCTGGAGCAGAATTACCGCAGCACAACCGCGATCCTGGATTTGGCAAACAAGGTAATCAAGCAGAACAAACAGCGACATCCCAAAGAACTATATAGCGATTTAGGCGCAGGCTTGAAACCGGTCTTGAACGTGTATCCCGATGCCAATGTGGAAGCCGAACAGATTGCTCAGAACATCTCCAGGCAGTGGAATGATGGCAAAAGCCTACGGAATATTGCCATTCTATACAGGACAAATGCGCAGTCCCGCCTCTTTGAAAATGCTCTGATGCAGAGAAAGATCCCCTACAGTATCGTGGGAAGCCTGAACTTTTACCAGCGTAAAGAGATCAAAGACCTCCTGGCATACTTGAATTGCCTTGGCAATCCCGCAGATAACGAAAGCCTGTTACGAATAATCAACGAACCCCCTCGCGGTATCGGACAGACCACTGTGAACCGCTTGCTGGGATTTGCCGCCAAGACCCGGATCAGCTTGTTTAGTGCTATTCAAAACCAAAGTGCCATCACAGAAATGAATGCCGGAGCTCACAAGAGGGTAGCGGAGTTTTGCACTATCATCGAGCAATGGCGGCAGATGTCCCTTAAGCTTCCTGTGGTTGATCTGGTAAAAGAGATCGTGGAAGAACTGGGTCTGGTGAGTTTATACCGCAAAAGCAGCGATCCCAAGGACATTGCCCGGGCGGAGAACCTGATCGAATTTGTGGCTTCGGTCAACGAATTTGCCGAGCGTTTTAGCAGGGATAACGACAGAGCGGCAGTCCTGGAGGATTTTTTACCCTATGTAGCCCTGCAGACTGATCTGGACAAAGTATCCGAGGAACTTGACAGCGTGAGGCTGATGACTCTGCACAACGCCAAAGGACTGGAGTTTGAGGTAGTATATCTTGCTGGATTGGAGGATGAGCTTCTACCTCACCGGATGAGCATGGATACCATAGAGGAGATCGAGGAGGAACGGCGGCTCTTTTATGTGGGTATCACTCGCGCAAAACGGGAATTGATCCTTAGCCTGGCGGAAGCTCGCAGGTTGTACGACACCTATAGTTTTACGCAACCCAGCATGTTTCTGGACAATCTTGAGGATGTATTGGACTTTCCGGGGCACATAGCGGCTCCGGTGCAAAGCTCATATCGCAAACCGAAGAACAAGATTAGGGAAAGTCAGAAACACTTCAAGATCGGGCAACGTGTATGGCACAAAGAGTATAAACAGGGCGTCGTATTATCTGTGGATGGTATGGGCACGGATGCAGTGGTTACGGTGTCTTTCAAAAACGGGAAACTAGTCAAGATAGTAGGCAGCTATTTACAGACAGAATCAAGCAAATAGTTCATACAGGATCCTTACCTCTTAATTCCCTGCACTTTATCCTTAGAATGCAATACATTTGACCTTACATTTATCAAAATTCGACAACTACAAACATTGGAAAAGGACTACATTGTATGTTCATTGCTTGATATCAATGGTTCTTCTAATCGATCGCGATAGTTCCCTGTGACAAATAATTGACTAATCTTTCCCAGTAGCCCAAGTGATTGAGAGGCAGTAAAATAACTTAAAATACTTCTTGACAAAAACACCTCGTATATTATTGTTGCTTTATGCTTTAGGCAATGAATAACAACGAGGTGTTAAAGTGAATTATCTAAGAATAGCCCAAATCAGTCAAGTCAAAACTTCAAATCTGGTAGAAAGCAATGCCAGGAGACTGTTCAATACCTCCCACTTCATTATGCTACTTTCCTTGTGTTCTTAGAGAAAAGCAGGTCGAGATGGTACCAAGCGAGCTTTTCTTGACAAATTTGGGAGATATTTAGACTGGCGATCAGCGATTCATCATGAAGGATGAACCTTCCGTTATCGATCAGTTCTTTCAGCCAGAGGGAGTTGGCCAGATTGACGGCGGTTTCGTATGATTTGAGGCCATATCTACCTGACATGACCTTCTTAATCTTACGATTGAATCTTTCGGACACATTGGACGTAAGACTTTTAGAGAGGTTTGGCCAGTGTTTGATGACATTGCTGAAGACGTAGTCGGCAGCGGGTTTGGGAAGAATAGTTGTGAGTTGTGTCAGACCTTTCTTTCTCCCGCTGACCGTCTTTCTCCCAAACACCTTGACTACTTTCTTTTTCAACCATTTATCCTGAGCTTCCGTCAGAGAGCACTTAGATACTAATCTTTCCTACACCTAAGTGCTTGGAAAATGGAGTGTCGCTAGCGAGAAATAGTTCGTATGTCATTATCCAGCTTTGCGATACCCTTTTAGAGCAGATATGGATTTATCCATCTCTTCGATA
>JAQWBI010000054.1 GCA_028706475.1 Candidatus Cloacimonadota bacterium | reverse complement strand
TAATTACAATCGCCCCCACAGCTCACTAAACTTCCTACCTCCGGCAAAATACAGAGAAAACTATGAAAACAATGTCGATAAGAAACGTGTCACTTTACAAGTGGTGTAAAAAATGGGACAGGGTCACGCCCTTCAAGTCGGGTAATTAGCAATCTAACATATCGACTGCTAAAATTCCTCTTGACAGAATCGCATCTATAGCTATTTTATCTCCAGATAGATATAATTTTAAGGAGTTAATGAGCATGGCTACAAAGAAACGTGAAACCGGATCCCTAAGTATCCACACTGAAAACATCTTCCCCATTATAAAGAAATGGCTCTATTCGCAGCACGATATTTTCCTCAGAGAATTGGTCTCGAATGCCGTAGACGCCATTTCCAAGAGGAAATATGCCGACCCTAATTTCAAAGCTGAAGACATGCAAATTGAGGTCAAACTGGATAAATCCAAGAAAACCCTGCAAGTGATAGACACTGGAATAGGCATGACTGCAGACGAGATTCGCAAATACATCAATCAGATCGCTTTCTCCGGAGCCGAGGAATTCGTGAATAAATTCAAGGATGTACAGGCAAATATCATTGGACACTTTGGTCTGGGCTTCTATTCCGCCTTCATGGTTGCGGAGAAGGTGACCATCGATTCATTATCGGTAAGCGAAGGAAGTAAAGCAGCTTACTGGGAATGTGACGGTTCTACAGAATACACCATGACCGAGGGCAAGCGCAAGGAAGTGGGAACCACCATCACTTTACACTTCAACGAAGATTCCAAGGACTATGCAGAAGATAGCAAGATCAAGGATATTCTGGAACGTTATTGCAACTTTATGCCGATCAAGATCATGTTTGACGGTAAACAGGTCAATCAGACCGAAGCCTTATGGAATCGGAAGCCCAAGGATGTAACGCGTGAAGAGTACATCAAGTTTTATCAGGAAGTATTCCATGATTACAAGGATCCTGTGTTCTGGATTCATCTGAATGTGGATTTCCCCTTCAACCTGAAAGGCATCCTTTATTTCCCTAAATTACGTAATGAACCGGAGTTCTTTAAGGGCGAGGTTAAACTCTTTTGCAACAATGTTTTTGTTGCAGACAATCTGGAAGACCTTATTCCGGAATTCCTGCTTTTGCTGAAAGGCGGCATCGATATCCCGGATATTCCTTTGAACGTATCGCGCAGCTTCTTACAAAACGACACTGAGGTGCAAAAGATATCCAAATACATCATCAAGAAAGTGGCAGATCACTTCCAGGCGACTTTCAAGGAAGACCGCAAGAAATATGAGGAATACTGGGAAGACATCAATGCCTTCATCAAGTTTGGCATGCTGAAAGAAGACGAATTCTTCGATGCCATGAAGGACATCGCCATCTTCAAATCCGCAGGTGGAGACTATTTGACCGTGGAAGAATACAAACAACGCAACGCAGCAGTGAGCGAAGGAAATACCAGAATATGGTACGCTGCCAGCGAAGACACGCAAGTGAGTTATCTGAACCTGATGAAAGAGCAGGGCATTGAAGTAGTATTCCAGAATTCCCCGCTGGATATTCACCTGTTCCAAAAGCTGGAAAGCAAGCTGGAAAAGGTAGAATTCATCCGTGTGGACAGTGAAGTTAACGACCTCCTGGTGAACAAGGAAGGCAGCAGCCTGTCCGATGAAGACAAAGACCGCTTGCAGCAGATATTCTACAAAGCCTTGGATCAAAAGCTGGAAGCATCATTCAGCAAAGAAAGCCTGAAGGATTTCTTCAAAAAGTATCCTGAGGCGGCGAAATCACTAACTCCTTATCAAATTCAGAAAGATGAACAGACCATCATAGACCTCTTGGAACTACCTACAGAACTAAAGAAAGAGCTGGGCAAAGAGGCTATGGAAGAGCTTCACAATCATGCCTATACAGAGCTGAAAGTAGAAGTGAAGAATCTGAAAAGCAAGGACATCCCTGGAATGATTGTCTTCAGTGAATTCATGCGCCGCTGGCACGATATGGACATGATTTCACGTATGGGCGGGGGAGGCGATATGCTGAAGCATCACAGTCTGGTAGTAAACACGGAAAGCCCTGTTATCCAGAAGCTTGTAAGTTTGGACAAAGAGGGTAAAGAGGATGAGATCAAGACGCTCTGCGGGTACATCCACGATCTTTCACTTCTGGAACAGAAAGCCTTTAGCGGAGACGAACTCAAGGCCTTCATAGGCAAGGCAAACAAGGTTCTATCCTATCTGTAAGAAATAACCAAATAAAACTGAAAAGCCCCAGTACATAAACCGGGGCTTTTTCAGTAAATACAACGCGTTATAGAAGCTCAATTACGAGGAATTTTTGCTTGCGGAAATTCTCCTTGTCAGTAATGGTGAGCACATATTCTCCTTCTACTTTCTCCACACTGTAGGTGGTAGCGATATGATTGGAGAGAATACTGTAGCCCTTTTTGGTGGCTTTGAAGCTGATCTGATCATCATCACTGAGATTGATCATAGAGAACTTCTCCGTGTCGATCTCGTCGGCAACGGTAGTAACTCTGCCTATGCCCAAAATGCCACCTTTGCGGTCGATAACTCCCATTTCCAGAAGCTTGCTGCGAGTGCCCACCACGTAGTAGATGGTATTGGCTTCGCGCTCGGCATCGATAAGTTCCTGCTCGCGTTCGGCAATAGTTAGTTCACGCTCAGCAACGATAATTTGG
Organism: Candidatus Cloacimonadota bacterium; assembly: GCA_028706475.1. Taxonomy (NCBI): domain Bacteria; kingdom Pseudomonadati; phylum Candidatus Cloacimonadota; species Candidatus Cloacimonadota bacterium. The sequence goes on along the minus strand of JAQWBI010000054.1, from coordinate 6,409 downwards.
CTTTGGCGGCGTTCTTCTTCGATGGTTTCATTGAGGATACCCATGCGTTCCTGCAGTTCAGCCATGATGGTTTCTTTCTCTTCCAGAGATGCTTTCAAGCGATCCACCATCTGTTGAACTGAGCGTAATTGGGTCTTGGAACCAGCCAGTTGCGCTTCCAATTGGGCGATTTTCTTCTTGTCAGTTTCGATCTGGTCTCTCATATTTGCAATGGAGCTGATGATTTGTTCTCGTCTGTCCGCCGGGGTGCTTCCGGGGATTTCGCCCTGGGTAAAGAGCTGTCCGGAAAGATCTTGGTCCATAGCTTGCAGGCTTTCTTGTATCTCACCGATGGTAGTGGTGGAAGATTCGTACAGAGCCTGAAGATCTTCATTGCTCTTTTGCAGGACCTTGTTTTCTTTGGCAGCATTCATCCATATGATGCCAAAGATGATGGCCAAAATAGCCAAGGCACCTATGATTATAATTTGGGCAGTTTTCATACTTGACTCCTATCGCGTTTTATTATCTGTGTCATTTCATGATACATTGGATTTTGTGTCAAGTCAAATAGAATATTGGATGCATAATGAAATATGGCTACTTAGCGGCTTGGGTACGGGAATTTGAGGAGCTTAAGGCAAGTGTGGACAGGATTACGCTACATCAAAATACCCTGTATCTCCGCTTGATCAAAGCGGGCGTGTTGGTGATCGTACTTAGCCCCCAGGATAGCTTTATTTACCATCGTGAATCCGTAGACCTACTTAAAAAGACAAGTGAGATATGGCCTCAACTGAAGGGGACTCTTATTAGCCAGATTGCGATTAAAGATAATGACCGTATTATCTCGATATTCTGCGAGCAAAAGGACATTTATGGCGAGAATCGTACATTTGAGATAGTGTGCGAGCTGATGCCGCCAAAACCCAATGTGATATTGATTAACCGTGAGAAGAACGTGGTAGTGGATGCCTTGGTAAGATACTCTTTGGCAGACAATCCCATGCGCATGGTACTGGCAAACCAACCCTACTATCCGCCTCAAACGAGTTTCGAACCGGATAAAAAAGAGATAATCCAGATTCCGGCTAATTCCGGAGCCAGCTCCATCAATGATTATTTTGCGCAAAGGCATCAGAAAGTGTTGCTTCCTGCAGATAGCAAATCTACTCTTGACAGCAAGATACGCCTGTTGAATAAAGAGTTGAAACGCTTGAATAAGAAATTGGATTTACAGCTCCAAGACCTGAAAAACGCATTGAAGATGGACTACTATTTTGCCTGTGCCGAAGCTATTAAGCCTAATATGAAGCTGATCATTCCTGGGCAGGAGGAGCTGATTGTAACGAACTATCATGATCCACTATTGGCCGAGATTCACGTACCGCTGTTCCCCGAAAAGAGTCCGCAACAAAACCTGCATTATTATCTGAAGAAGTATCAGAAAGCCAAAAGCGGGAAAGCTATCATCGAGATCAATCTTGAGCGCACCCGGGGAGAGATCGAAGCTGTGCAAGCTCTCATCTCCAGAATGGAAAGTGGAGAGGACTTGGATGTGGATACACATGACAAGAGCAGCAGCATTGTTCAAAAGATCAATCAACTGGACCGTATCCTGCAACTTAGAATCGATGAAAACTGGCAAGTGTACATCGGTAGAAAAGCAAAGGAAAACGACTTTATAAGCACAAAACTGGGTAAAGCTCAGGATTGGTGGTTTCACAGCCGTATCTATCGGGGAGCACATGTGCTATTAAAGAACTATCGTAAGCAGGAAGTTCCTGCAGAATTGATCCGGGCATGCTGTGCACTGGCAGCGTGGTATTCGCAGGCAAAGTTTTCCGTGAATGTGCCGGTGGACTATACCCAGGTGCGCTACTTGAGAAAACCCAAAGGTAGCGCAGCCGGATTTATCACTTACACAAATTACAAGACCTTCTTTGCCAATCCCAAAGACATCCGTGCCATCAAAGAGGAACTGGGATTGTGATCAAGACCAATGGCATCATCCTGGGGCTGATACCCTTTAGTGAAAGCAGTCAAATCTTAAGAATATTCAGCGCTGAAAGGGCACAGATTTCCATAATTGCCAAAGGATGGCTCAAGAAACAGGAACCTCTTTTGCGTTTCGCGGAATATGAATTCAACTTGTATGAACCCAAGGAAGAAGGACTCTACATCTTAAAAGAAGCCGTATTGCTACAGGATTATTCACAGTATCCGTCCACATCGACCTGGGCAGCAGCAGAGGCTGGAGCAGAGCTGATATCCAAGATACTGATCAGTGGAGCAGAAGCAGGGGATTACTACACGTTGCTAAAAGACTATCTGGGCTATCTGCAAAAGCTGGACAGTAACGCTATTTTGATCTTCTGGCGACTGCTTCTAAAGATATTCAAGCTATTGGGCATAAACATCGAATTAAACAGATGCTGCGTGTGCAATACTGTTTCAGGCCCTGCTGGATTTAGCGGTGCTTCTGAGATAATCTGTGAAACCTGCATCCAGCAAATCTCCAATAGAGACTATTACACCGTACTATCTCCCGCTGAACGCCGCATCCTGAGCCTGCTGCCAGAAATCGGCAAGCATCTGGATACTATTAAACCCGATGCAGAGACTGTGAACAAACTAAACGGTTTCTTTTTGGCTTATTATACAGCGCAGCAAAAACAAACGCTCACGCTGAAAAGTCTGAGCGTCCTTAGTCAATTCTATCAATAGAGATTGCTTTTCTTAGAAAGGTTCAAACCTGTTTAGCTCCCAATAGTAGCGTTCCGCGTCTTTTTGGATGGCAACCAGCTCTTCATAATGTTTCATTTCCCACTTTGACATCATAGTAAAGAAGGATTTCAGAGCCTCGATGACTGTCTCTTCCGCACATTTGTGATAATGGTCGATAGCATCTTTCTCCAACAATAATGCTGTGGAGATAGCTGAAAACAGCGCCTGATCCTCCCCAATCCTACGAATGAAGGAATCCGAAAAGATGCTGGGACCGCCTAAGTTCACCTTTGCCAGAATGTTTGAGACATCACTGGCCAGTATATTGCTGGATAGCTGCTGGTAATAATCCAGCAAGTAGTTGAAGTGCCAGCGTTCTTCTTCTCTGCGGCTGAGGAAAAATTCCTTCACTTCCTGTTCCCGGCTCTTTTCAGCAGCGTTTTGATACAGGTTTATGCTATCCATTTCACCTTGCATTGCTTTCTTTATCGAATCAATAAGATGCGCAGTGTCTTTCATATATTCCTCACAATATTCTGTTATACATAGCTTAATCCTTTTGTTTGCCTCATACAAGTACTTTGTTGCTCTAGTGACTCGTCAAGGTATGAATGTCGTTTTGATATTGTGCTGCCAAACTCCAATCTCCCAGATACTTCTGCCGATGATTCAGAAGTGTCTTAAAAAGTGTCTTAAAAAGTTGTGTCTTAACAAGATAGCGGTACTTATAGACAAGACTTTGGATACTATGTAAATGCCTTATGGAGAAATAAATGAAAGAACTACTAGCTGCTTGCTGTCTGGACTGTGCATCCTGCGAAACTTATATAGCACATCAGGCGAATGATCTGGAAAAGAAACAGGACGTTGCGGAGCGTTGGAGCAAGCATTATGATGGCGAACTTACCACATTTGATATTGTCTGCGATGGCTGCATGAGCTATGGAAACCGCTTTGTTTCATATATAGACTGATTCCAGACTGGTTTCGGAACTGTCTGAATCTCAATGAAATAGGCCAGTTTGGAAGACTCGCAGAATAAGTGGGACGGTTCTGCTGGGAGTTATGTCTGCCTCTGAAACTGGTCTAATTGAACTACTGGAAAGTCTAACCCAAGCTTGATCAAAGCAATCACTATTCAGGTATATATATGATGAAAAAATGATTACTGCATAAATCGATCAATAAGATTTCATATATGAGTAAACATCAAAGACTACTTCCCTATCGTCACGACGGAAGCAAACGATGAACATTTCAGTCAAGCTCTTAAATCTCCAACAAATAGAGACAGTTACCAGATGTCTGCCCATTTGGCGATTGTATTGTTGATCTCGACGCAGTCTTTATCCGTCATATCGTTAAATGGGGCGAAGTCGCGAAATTCCTGTAAATTATCTTGATCAATAAAATCCGGGATCGGGGTCAGGGCTTTGAACTCGGAAAATTTGCAGGTATAGATCATGCCATCGGCGATGTCCTTAAGGCGGAAATCCTCATAACCCAGGGAGTAAATGCTGTTATCGGGCAGTTCACCTACTGGGCTTCCTTGCAGGTCAAAAGCCAGTTCGGAAAAGTGCGGACTGATTATTGTCTCGATGATGCCTCCACCAGGGGCCTGTTGAGGAGCATCGGCTTTTATGCTATCCCAAGGATCGTAAAAGCAAATATTGCATACTCTGTCTCCATATTCATCATAGAGATGGTTACCAAAGCGGATAGTATTGAAACCTTTGAAGACTTTACTATCAGTCTCCACCTCGAAACTCGGCTCGCGATAACTGGTAAAAGAGTGGTGCGCACCCATGATGCCCAATACCTTGGTGACTCCGGGAATGTGATACGCCTTCAGCGCTGTCAGCCAGTTCTTTTCGTCGCAATTCTTCCAAATCAGCTTGATCTCCTCTGGATTGGGTTTACGGTTTTGTTCGCGGCATATCTGATTGTATAGCTTCCAATTATAAGGGTCGTTCAAACCAACACAGCGGATTTGTTTTTCGGGCGGGTTTACGCGGTTTTGCTGCCAGATCAACCTGTATATCTCTTGATACTCAAGGTATCCCCAAAAGGCTTCTTGCCGGAGGGCGATCAACTTTGCCAGAGGGACGTCGAACCACTCTTTGGACAGCAGTTCGTCGATCAACGCCTGATCCGCCCGGCGGCCAAATTCCGTGGCAACTATCGTGATGCCATGATCCGGCAGCAAAGGTATCACGCGATGATACAGCTCCACTTGCTGGCGAATATAGTGCATTTCCCCTAAAAGCACGATGTCGTGATCCTCAAACTTTCCCAGAATATAATCTACTGGTGACTTTCCCTCATTCAGAAGATAATTGCTAAGAACACTATGCATATTTATACCTCGCAATATTATTAACAGTGAATCACCCCATCCTCAGCTGCATCACCATAGTCCCAATCAGCGAGATATCGTCTCCCTTCATTGAATCTACTACCAGGGACCCGATAATCTGCATTGAAGGGATGGGCCAGCACCTGATGGCGTTGGTGATCGAACTGGATGCGTTTGAGGGTGATGCCATCGTTCAATCTGACAGCGCAGACTGAGCCATCAGTATTGCTCCAGTTATCTTTTCTTTGGATCACCACTATATCATTGTGCATGATCTGAGGCTCCATGCTCTGCCCATTTACCCGGAAGACCATATAGTTATCGATCTTGTCCTTGAGGTATATCCGCGGTAATTCTACGAAATTGTCATGTTCAAAATTTTCGGTGACTTCCGCTGGCATTTCGACAGAAATTTCTGCCACTACCGGAAGTAAAATTGTGCGACTGTAAGTGCTATCTGTGCAATCTGTTAGCTTGCTCTTGGCTGACACCACCTCGACCTTGGACTTGGTGTTGCTCTCAGGTTTGGGTTCCCAGGGAGCGCTCACATACATGACACCCTCACCACTGAGGAGCTAATTCAAGTTCACTTTTTTGCTCTGCCAGTTTAGTGAGAAAATCGAGGTCTGGAGAGCGTTTATTTTTGATATATCGGCTCATGGAATTCAGTGAAATTCCATTTTGTTTAGAAAAATCTCCGTGAGTCAGGTTTAGCGATCTGACCAGCATTTTGAGTCGATCACCGACTGTCTTGGCTGCCATATTCACTCCCAGTGGTCATTTTTAGGCTTGATCGATATCCGTTTGGGTGATAGTCTGCACCTGTAAACAAAGATATTAGCCTGACTAGTCAGGTCAAGACATTTTATAGAGTGTGATTTCGCGGCGCGTTAATTCCGGCACTGTTTGAGTATCTTCAGAACTTGCCGGCGTTAGCGCAGAATGGACTTCCCAAGATGTCGCAGTGGTTTTAATTAGCTCCCATATATACAGTTAAGGAGATACCATGAAAACTAAGGCAAACATGCCCAAACAGAGACTGCACTGTGACACCGAAAACGGCAAGCACTGCGACACATTTCCCGAGTTTGGGTTCAATCCTGAAGATCGATGCTGTCTGGCTGACCATTGAACGGATGGTAGAACTGAAAGGCTGTTCCAATCGAACCGTCTGGCGCTTTATTATCGAAGAGCTTACCAAGCTGAGAGAAGAGAGCGGGTGTTATTCGTGGCATGGGGCTCAGAACCGTCAAAGAAGGGCTGGTAGAGAAGAATTTCAAGGAAGTAGTAGATGATATGGAGTTTAAATATCAGTTAGACGGCTTTAAAAATGGCGAAACCTTCCAC
>JAQWBI010000053.1 GCA_028706475.1 Candidatus Cloacimonadota bacterium | reverse complement strand
AGAAAATTATGGGTTGACAAATATGACATTTTTATCAATTTTGTTTGATTATCGAAATTCATTGATAACAAAAGATTTAAAGAGACATAGCCTATGAAGAAATACATGCTAATATACAGCTTAATAATATTGACCAGCATGGCTCATGCTTCCAGCTTCAGTTGGTTTTCACAGTCTGACGCTCGCTGGGGATCGGACCGTCTGGGGCACGGTACATCAATTGCCAGAAGCGGATGTGTGGTGTCCTGCTTATCCATGCTACTCAATGCTGAAGCATCAAACCCTTACATGACACCGGATAAACTGAATGATTGGCTAAGTAAAAACGGTGGTTATTCCGGTAACAATATGCGGTGGCAAATTCCCGGGCTCATCGATGGTGATGGTTTGGGAATGGAATTGGAAAATCGTAGTACAAAGTATAACGATTGGGATTTTCTGGCTTCAGAACTTGAGAAGGGTAACAAGGTCATTGTGAAAGTAGCAGGCAGGCGTTCCCACTGGGTTCTGGTTATAAGGCAAGACGGACCCAAAGACAAAGCATCCTCCTACATCGTTAATGATCCCGGTGTGCAAACCTATGAAGAGCGTACTCTCGCTTTTTGGGGAGGCTTCCGTTCTGCGCGAAGCTACAGCGGAAACTGGTTGGATGAACAGGCTTTCAATTTGGGCAGTGAGATTAATGTGGTTCCCATTGCTCCAGAAGAGGAGTTCCTTTACGATATTTACAATCTTCCCCGTCCAGCTGATGTCTTTGTTTCTTTGCAAAACAATCTTGATGTAGAGATACAAGGCTATTTCATCCTGGCACTTTTTGATTCGGAAGGAAGCTTCATATTTACGATAGACTACGACTATGGGCACATAGATGCCAATGGAGAGATCGACCTGCTCTATGAAATGCTGGATTATAGTCCCTTGGAGAACGAAGCGAATACACTTAAAATAGTATATAGTAAGTACTTCTCAGCCATGCCTTCCAGTTACGACACACTGAACCTAGAACCCATCGGGGTACGAAATCATACAAAAGTGTACCCTGAATTAACTGAATAATAAAACTCCTCACTTTGTTTTTTGGGACTGGACTCAATCGCAAACTACTTTAACAAGAAATCAAATGAATTTGAACCCAAAGAATCATATATAAATAAAAGTCTGGCACTATTCTTGCGTATATTGTTATTGAAGCCCACTGGGCTCCGAGCTCGATAGGAATTTAGTATAAAAATATAGGAGAGATCATGAAGAAGTATCTCATCATGCTCATGTTAGTTGCATTGTCGGCACTGTTGGCCGCCAATTCAGGAACCATTCAATTGCAACGGGGTGTTACCCAAGCGGAAATCCTTCGCAGCGATAGTTATGGCCTAAATGTAAAATTTGCGATAAACGCACTAGATTATCAAGAAGTACAAAGCAAGGAAGGTGTTTTTACTCTGCTTACTGCCAGAGACTTCACTACTACAAATAAAATCGGCGAACCTCGCCTGCCCTTGATGCGGAAGATAATTAGCGTACCCTTGGGTGCTGATCCGCAGATCAGGCTTAGCAACACCCAGCGCATGAACTTATCTTTGGGAGAAAAAGGTGTGCACTATCCCATTATACCTGTTCAGGAAAGTGTGGCCAAATGCGATAATCCCGAAGATCTAACCTTTATTGTGAACCGCGATTTTTATAATGGAAACCGCAGCACTTCAATTCCTACAGTTCAACTGGAAGAGCTCGGAATGCTCCGTGGTGAGAGGCTGTTTGCGCTCGATTTTATTCCTGCAAACTACAATCCCCAATCAAAAAGCTTGGACATAGTTCTCAGCACCGAAGTCGAGATCAGTTTCCAGGGAGCCGATCTGCTTGCCAGCTCCGAACTGAAAGCCAAGACTGTTTCTCCGGCTTTCAGCAGTACTTTAGCTTCCAGTGTGTGGAATTACCAAGATACGAGAACCAGCGTGATGCGCTACCCCATCGGTTATGTGATAATTTCACCTGCAAGCTTTGTGAGTGCCATGCAACCTTTTGTGGATTGGAAAACCAAAGAAGGCTACAATGTAACTGTAGCCACCATCGAGAACATCGGCAACAACTACACCAGCATACAGAATTACATGCAAGGGCTGTGGAACAGTGCTACTACTCAGAACCCCGCTCCCAGCTATCTATTGATTGTAGGTGATGTGGCTCAGGTAGTTTCCGGCACTTCGACTATCCCAGGGGATTCACATCCTTCAGATTTGGGCTACGTTCGTCTTCAGGGCACAGATTATATGCCAGAAATGTATTTTGGCAGATTCTCGGCAACCACTGTGGCTCAGGTAACCAATCAGGTAAATAAAACTCTCACGCACGAAATGTATAGCATGCCAGATGATAGTTATCTGGCTGATGCTGTCTTAATAGCCGGAATGGACTCTTGGTATGCCAGTTCTCATGGCAACGGCGCAATCAATTATGCGACCCAGAACTATTTTAATGCAGCCCACGGCATAGACCCCCACACCTACCTCTATCCCAACTCCGGCAGCAGCCTCACCCAAATCCGCAACGATATTTCTGAAGGTGCAGCATACGTAAACTACACTGCTCATGGTGGTGTCACTGATTGGAGCGATCCGAACTTCACAATATCTCACATCAATGCACTTCAAAATGAGAACAAATACGCGTATGTAATCGGTAACTGCTGCCTCACCAGCAAATTTGATCAAAACGAATGCTTCGCTGAAGCTTGGTTGAGAGCTGTCAATAAAGGTGGAATCATATACATCGGTGGCACAAACAGCACTTATTGGGATGAAGACTATTGGTGGGCAGTTGGCGCTAAAGGCAATGCTAACGGTCAAGCTCCCGCTTATAATGCCAACATTTTGGGCTCATATGACGCGCTTTTTCACGATCACAATGAAGCCTTTGAAGATTGGGCATACAGTGCCGGAGCAAATACCATGATGGGTAATCTTGCTGTAGTACAAGGAAACAGTAGCCTGATAAACTACTACTGGGAGATATATTCCATCATGGGCGATCCCTCTTTGATGCCATACATTGGTATTCCGGCAGTGAACTCAATGCAGACACCAGAGACTCTTTTCCTCGGCTTAGGTAGTCTGGAAATCAATGCCGATCCCTACTCCTGGGTCTCTATTTCCAAAGATGGACAGATCCATGGTGTGGGACTTACCGACGCAACGGGCTATTTGAACCTGGAGTTTGATCCCTTTACCGAGCCTGGATATGCGGATATCGTTGCCACCAGATCTCAAAGACGTCCTCTAATTTCTACCATAAACGTAATTCCCAATGAAGGGCCTTATGTAACCGTAAGCCCCATCACTATCAACGACGATAATGGCACAGCCGAAGCCGGCGAAGCCATAGATATAGACCTCAGCTTCAGCAATGTTGGCATCCTTGCTGCCGAGAACCTGACAGTAAGTATCTCTACTGAAAGCCCTTGGATATACATCCCTCAGAATGTTGCCGTGATCGACGATATATCTCCCGATGGCAGCATCACAGTCCCCTCGATCTTCTCTATTATGATTGATCAGGGCACTCCGGATCAACACGAAGCTGAGCTTACCATCACAGTTAGTGACGGAGATCACGAATGGGTATCCGAACGCAGTATTACTGTGAATGCACCAAATGTGATCATCAGTTCAGTGGCTTACTTCGATCCCAATAATAACGGCATCTTTGAAGCAGGTGAAAGCATAAATATTACCTTGAATATTACTAATAACGGCCACATGAGTGCCCAAAGTGGCACTCTCAATCTGATTCTAAACAGCGATCTTGCATCATTGCCTTTATCCAGCTTTGTGATTCCTGGAATAAATGTCGATGGCAATATTCCACTTACCTTCAATCTGAACATCTCTGAGGAAGCAGAATTGGGTACGACCATTGCATTGGGTGTAGCGCTCGATATGGGTGTCCAAATGATCAACCAGGGACTGATAATACCGGTTGGTGCAGTAATGGAAGGCTTTGAAACCGGAGACTTCAGTTCTTTCGCATGGCAAAATAACAGTGCCAACCCCTGGACTGTCGTAAACACCCAGCATAACAGTGGTACTTATTCAGCAAAGAGCGGAACGATCGGAAACAACACCAACACAGATCTCAGTATAACTGTGGACGTTTTATCTGAAGGAGATATCAGCTTCTATCGCAAAGTCTCTTCCGAATCTTCATACGATAAACTGATGTTTTACATTGACGGAGAAGAGAAGGGAAATTGGAGCGGGACAGTGGATTGGTCTCAGGTTAGCTATGCAGTTGAACCCGGAACCAGAACCTTCAAATGGAGCTATGTAAAAGATGTGAGCATGACTGGTGGTAGCGATTCGGCATGGATTGATGATATCAGATTCCCCTCAAGCGGGTCAAGCGAACTGGCGATGGCCTATACTACCACACAATCTATCGACTTTGAAGAAGTATTCCCAAACACCAGCTACAGTGAGGATTTAATCCTGCGCAATCTGGGTACAGCTGACCTTAGCGGTGTGATCACTCTGCCTGCAGCTTTCACTCTGGTCTATAATGGCCAAAACCTGCCCAATGATTACTTCTATATCATCTCCCCCGGCGCAACCCGAACCTTTAATATCGCTCTCGAAACCGGTTCGTCTGTATCAACGATCAACGAAGTACTAGTGGTAACCACAAACGATCCTGACCTGGCAGAGATTCAGATACCGATTACAGTGGAACCCAGTTCAAACGGAATTCAAGTGAACCCCGTTGTTACTGCGCTGAATGGCAACTTCCCAAATCCTTTCAACCCGGAAACCACTATCAATTTCTCACTGAAAGAAGCCGGAAATGTAAAACTGAATATATTCAACATCAAGGGACAATTGATTAGAACCCTTGTGAATGCTCCCATGAATGCTGGCAAACACCAGATGGTGTGGAACGGAAAAGATAACAACGGTACTTCCGTCTCAAGCGGATTGTATTTATACAGAATGGAAGCTGGAAGCTATCGTAGTACCAAAAAAATGATGTTGATGAAATAAATGGAACATGAGGCACCATCCTCTGGGTGGTGCCTCTCTGATATATGGATAAAATTGAATAGAAATGGAGGATATAATGAAGAGACTCATTATATTGCTAGGCCTGCTACTGAGTTTGCAGATTATACTCAGAGCTGAAGTTATGGAAATCGCCAATTATGATAACGGTATCCAGCTGCTTCAAAGCAGCTCTTCTGAGATGATTCTGGAAATGAAACTTGGCGCATTCGAGCGTGAAGCGCTTTCAATAAATGATGATACATGGTACAATCTGAGCGTAAAGAACGGCGGATTGACTCTGGAACAAGGACTTCCTCAAGTACCCATCCTTGCAGGAAGTGTAATTATTTCTGCAAATGCGAGAATGGTAATGGAGACAATGGAGACTGAATATCTTGATCTGAAGATGAAGATAGCCCCCTCCAAAGGAAATCTGACTCGCGATATCAATCCTGAATCCATTCCCTATACCTTCTCGGAGTTTTACAAAAGCTCCGATTATTACCCAGAAAACCATACAGAACTAAGCGAGCCCTTTATCCTGAGAGACTACCGCGGTATTAGTGTTCGTTTCAAACCTTTCGTGTACTACCCCGAAACTGGAATCACTCGTGTATATACCAGAATCAAGGTAAAGCTATCTCAGGATGGTAGTGACCTTACAAACGCTCTTAGCTTCTCCAAACACAGTTATGCTGCCGAATATAGCGAAATCTACCGGAACATGTTCTTGAACTTCGCTGAAGCTAAGTATCCCTCAATCGACGAAGAAGGCCGAATTCTTGTTATTACAAACTCCATGTTTGACAATGCCATCCTACCCTGGGTGAATTGGAAAAAGCAAATGGGTTTCGATGTAAGTGTGGTAGACTACCAGGTTGCAGGGCCAAGCGCATCTCAGATAAAAACATATATCCAGAACCAATATATCTTGAACGACGGATTGATGTTCGTTCAGATCATGGGTGACGCCCCTCAGGTACCATCCCTTTCCTATAATGGTGGAGGCAGTGATCCCTCGTTTGCCTTACTCGCTGGTAATGATAATTACCCTGAAATCTTTGTGGGACGCTTTTCTGCACAGACTGTGGCAGAAATGGAGACCCAGGTACAAAGAAGCATAGAATATGAGCGCGACCTGCAAAACGATGCCACATGGTTGCAAAATGCCATGGGTATAGCCTCTGAAGAAGGTGGCGGATATCAAGGTGATAATGGCGAGAGCGATCAGCAACACATGGAGAATATCCGCACGGATTTGCTAGGATACGGTTACACCTCTGTTGACCAGATGTATGCAAATATGGGCGCAACTGCTTATGCCGTGGGTAACAACATCAATACTGGGCGTGGTTTCATAAACTACGTGGGACATGGCTCCGATACTTCATGGGTTACCACAGGATTCAATAACAACAATGTAAATGCCCTTACAAACGACAATATGTTGCCTTTCATTGCTTCTGTAGCTTGTGTGAACGGCAACTTCGTGAGCCGAACTTGTTTCGCAGAAGCTTGGATGAGAGCTACAAACAACGGTAATCCCACCGGTGCTGTAGCAATCTACGCTTCTTCCGTGAACCAGGGTTGGAACCCCCCCATGCGTGCCCAAGATGAAATCACCGATCTTTTGATTGCTGAAGCCAAACACAGCATCGGTGGTCTGTTCTACAATGGTTCATCAAAGATGATCGAAGTATACGGTAGCGATGGTGCAGATGAGTTTAAAAACTGGCATATATTCGGTGATGCATCACTGATGGTAAGAACGAAGACTCCCACTGAAGCACTTGCTGAATACAATCCTGTCCTGCTCATCGGAATGCAGAGTCTGGATGTTACTACAGAACCCTATGCCAGACTCTCATTGAGTGCTGAAGGTACAATCTACGGTATAGCTACAGCAGATGCCAATGGAACCGCTCTTTTGAACCTGGACATATTACCGGAACAGCCCATGAATCTCACTCTTACCATTACCGCTTTCAATAAGGTTACTCATATTGGTACGGTTGAGGTATTACCTGCAGACGGACCTTATATAATCGTAACCGGAGTAAGCGTTGAAGACGATAATGACAACAACCCTTCCCTGGGCGAGATCGTTACAATTCAGGTGAATATGGAGAATGTAGGAAGTGATCCCGCGGAAGGTGTCAGTGTGTCTGCAATCACCAGCGATCCTCACCTGACAGTAGTTGGAGATGCGGAGATCATAGACTACATCAACCCGAATACCATCGGCTCTACATCAACTGGAATCCAGCTCCAAATCAGTGATTCTGTGCCTGATCAATACTCTGCGGCTTTTACTGTGCTGGTTACTCTGCAGGACGGCTCGGAATACAACTACGATCATGAGATTGTCATCAATGCTCCCCGTATTGTCTGGGGATCACTTCAAATAAATGACAGCCAAGGAAACAACAATGGTAGAGTGGATCCCGGAGAAAGCTTCACGATCAGCATTCCTATAAGCAACCTGGGACATGCTGACTGCCCTGAATTATTCAGTTCCATCACGATTGAAGGTGGAGAAACCATTATAAGCCCCATCGTGGATACCATCCCGCTTATTAGCGCTGGTAACTCCAGTGAGTTGATTTACAATATTGCACTATCTTCTCAAATCGAACCAGGTTCCACCATATCAATAAACATAATAGCATCTTATGCCCAAACTGTGTTAACCAATACTTATGCCGTCATCACCGGTATCCTGATGGAGAACTTTGAGAATGGTATGAGTAACTTCCCCTGGACTTTTACCGGAGGAAACTGGATCAGCACTGAGAATGGTTATCAAGGCAGTCTTGCAGCTCAAAGCGCTCCCATCAATCACAATCAAACCACTTCAATGAGCATCACGCTCACCAATCCCTCCGACGGTTTTGTATCCTTCTGGAAGAAAACCTCATCCGAAGCAAACCACGACTATCTGAAATTCTTCGTAAACGGAATGCTCAAAAACCAATGGAGCGGCATTGATGAAGATTGGGAACAAGTTAGTTACATTGTGCTTGCTGGAACCAACACCTACCGTTGGGAATATGTGAAAGACAGTTCTGTCTCTGCCGGAAACGACTGTGTGTTGATCGACGATGTTCTGTTCCCCGCTGAAGATTCTGATACCGGACACCCGATAATGGTGATCGATCATACCAGTCTCGATTTTGGGAATATTGAAATCGGTACCGAAGAGGTTCAGAATCTCACTATTAGCAATACTGGAGACGCACTTATGCTGGGCAGTGTAGTATTGCAGGAGCCATATAGCCTGCTATCCCAGAACTCTTATTTGAACAACATGAATTTCACTGTTCCAGCGGGAGAAAGCCTGATTCTTAGCATTGCTTTCCGCCCAATTGAAAAGGGTGATTATGATGCTGAGCTTCAAATAGACAGTGATGATCCGGATAATCCTTCAGTTATCGTCACACTATCCGGCAGTTCTTCAACATCAGACCCAAATGATATGGTGAATCCGGTGATTACAGAACTGAGAGGCAACTATCCAAATCCCTTCAATCCCAACACCAGCATATCTTTCTCTTTGAAAGACAGAGAATATGTGAGCATAGAAATATACAATGTCCTGGGACAACGTGTTAAGACACTCGTCGCTTCCGTTATGAATCCAGGTTCACACACAGTAGCTTGGAACGGAAAGGACAATAACAATCGCAATGTATCAAGTGGCGTGTATTTCTACAAGATGAAAGCCGGAAAATACAGTCACACCAAAAAGATGATCCTGATGAAATAGTATCAAATGACCATACATCGAAAGCCCCTGTCCATATGGAGAGGGGCTTTCATTTTGCTCTTATGGATACGTTGGTATTCCATATTGATGGCTACGATACTATGCTCTTCTACCTCAGAATCCACTGATCGCCATTCATCCCAGTTGATGAAGTTTTACTGAAAGCCCACAGATTCGATACATCTCCCTCAACTCGGATAATGCGATGGAGTTCAGTTGACCTTATGTATCTTATTGTAAACCTATAAAGACCGTTGCACATAGAAGTGGACAAAAAGTATAGATAAATAATACTTGACAAATCAGATGCGTAGGTTATATTGTCTCTATAACAACACAGGAGCTAAACATGGAAAAGCAAACCATAACCTT
>JAQWBI010000052.1 GCA_028706475.1 Candidatus Cloacimonadota bacterium | reverse complement strand
ACACCTCGTTGTTATTCCTTGCCTAAAGCATAAAGCAACAATAATATACGAGGTGTTTTTGTCAAGAAGTATTTTAAGCTATTTTACTGCCTCTCAATCACATGGGCTACTGGGAAAGATTAGTAACATATAGGTATACGATAAGATACGAAAGGTTACATGGACTCCAATCGCATTATCCGAGTGTAAATCATTATCCTCTTTCCCTTTGTTCGATACAGTACCGAAGCTGATATCAAGCCGTTATCATCCTGTGTTCACTCAATGATAACCCGATAATATCAGGTTCAAGTATAGATAACCCAAGGAGGAATGAAGCTTTTGAACCTAAATAAAGCACGGAGTTCAAGCCACCTATGTTATCTGTCTATGTCGAAATAAGTTAAGAGGTGGCTTGGACAGGCAATGCATAGTGTCCACTCCATGTATTGAAGTCCATTTGACCGGATAACATATAGGTATACAATAAGATACGAAAGGTTACATGGACTCCAATCGCATTATCGAAGGTTTAGTGAAAAAACCCCGGTTCAAATGAGAACCGGGGTTATATGTTTGAACCTGTATAGGTTCGGATTACTTACTTGGAGAGCAGCATCTTGCGGGTAACTGCTTTGCAGTTGTTTTGAACGCGTACAAAGTACAAACCGCTGGCTACGTTTTTGCCAGAATCGTCTGTGCCATTCCAAACAATGGTGCTGGAGCCGGCAGGCATTTCTTTGTTCAGCAGGCTACGAACTTCCTGACCCTTCAGGTTGAATATCTTCACACTGGTTTGTCCATTCTGAGGAACGGTGAAGGAAATGGTGGTTTCAGGGTTGAAGGGGTTCGGATAGTTGCTGGCGCTCAGAGTAAGCACGGGGCTTACGCCTTCGGGATTGGAACTGCCAACCTGTACGATCGCGCGAATCATGATCTCACCATCTTCATACACATTCCAGCCACTTCCCAGATTGGTGTAGCTGAAGCCGTTTGTGCTGGTGTCCACACCGATCGCTGAGTGGTTTGGAGTCTCGAGGAGACCTATGAAGAATTCGCCATTTTCAGCAACTCTTTCGCCCGGAACTGTGATGTAGTTCCAGCCGGAAACAACACTGGCAGCAGGGAATTGGATTTGGTCGCCGATCAGGTTTCCGGGAAGTCCGGTAGTGGGGTCTTTCTCGAATATGCGAATTACGAATTGAGCAGTGCTAAGGGTTTCCACATATATCTTCACATATTTGATGGTTACAGGAGAACCGGAGTATTCACTGTGCAAAACTGCCATCTGTCTGGAGGAACCTACATTCAAGCCAGCCTCGGCAGTACCATCGTCATTAGCAGCCTCAACATGATCCTCAGGAATAATGAATACCACTTGGGTGTTTGAAGCGGTTGATTCGTTTCCATCGTACATAGCTGTTACATAGTAGTTATGAGCTCCGCCGGGAACATCGGTATCGGTGTACTGGGTTACAGTTCCCGGTACTTCGCTTACAAATACTCCGTCACGGTAGATTTTATAGCTGCCAACATCGCGATGATTGCGGTTGAGGTTGGCTCTGGTAAATTCACCATTGGCAAAACCGGGAGTTTCAGGAAGTTCGCCCAACACATATTCGCGGCCTTCAGCATCGGCTACATATACTCTGATATTCCAGTTACCTTGAATATCTGCCATGGAAGTAAGAGTGGACCAGCTTCCCATATTGATCCAGTTTCCATAACCTTCCACTGTAGCAGAGCCATCGTCGATACCTGCGGGATGACCAGCTTGAGTGTTGCAGCGATAACCTGCCCAGATTGCGGTACTTGCGGGAATGGTGTAAGGAGTAGCTAGAGTGATTTCATTCCATGCTCCGATAGTAACAGTGGGTACTGCCTGATCCACTACCAAAGTAGCGGCGCCACCGGTCCAAAGGCGTACTGAATACTCGCAGTTGGCTTCGTTCGGCCAGAATTGGATTTTAGTGATGTTCATGCCCACATATGGGTAGATACTGTTTACTTCTCCCAGGGGATCCCACTTTGCAGCTACGCTGAAGTCAGCGATGTCATCAGTTCCAATGGCGTCATAGTTATCGCCGTCATAATGGATCCAGCCTTCTTCTCCACCGCCGCCACCGCTACCAGGAGCGTTCCAGGATAATGTCACGTCGTTATCGACTACTTCAGCCAACAAGTCTTCAGGAGGTGCGATAAAGATGTCGTTGTAAATAGTGAAATCGTCGATCATGATACCGGTACCTTGAGGGGCATCGCCATCAGATTTGAAGTACCAGCGGAATTTAACAGTTTGGCCAGCGAAATCGCTGATGTATCCATCCAGAGAATAGACAGAAACTGCTGAAATCCAGGCATCAGGAGCGTCGACATATACATAGTTATTGCCATTGGGATCGGCATAAGGATTGCTCATGGCAGTCCAAGTGTTGCCGTTGTCCGGAGAGATTTCCCAGCCCCAGTAATCCAGGATAGACAGGGGAGCAGTACTGCTGTAATCAGGATCTTCAAAATTGCCCATAATCATAAAATCAGCTCTGATGTCCCCACTGTTGGGCAGAGTAATCGAGGGGCTTATAATGTAGTCGTACATGTTGGGATTGTAAGTACCGTTGGTATTTTGGTTCTTCATTATATGTGTAGGTGATGGAGCGGTAGTGTCGGTAGCAACGTGCCATAGCTGTCCGCCCAGAGGTACCAGGCTGCTCCAGGTCATTTGGCCGTCGTCCACGCCATTGTTGCTGTAGCCGCCAAAAGCGATATCGTCCACCATGAAACCAAACATATCAGGTTGATCTGAGGTGTTGTAAGCAGGATCGCTGGCAAAAGCGAAGCGGATTTTTACGCTCTGACCTACATAAGCGCTGAGGTCAAAAGAAGCTGGTGTCCACACGTTTGTGATGCCGCCCCAGCCGGGTACGCCAATACCTTCACCGTGTTCGCTGCCAAAAGCATAGGAGCTGGTGAAGTGATATGCAGGAGTGCCGGCAATCACTGTCCATGTTGCGCCGTTATCGGTTGAAACACGGATGTTTGCAGAGTCCCAGCCGTTGTAGTCACCAGTACCGCCAACATCTTCCAAACCAAGTTTCATCTTGAAAGTTAAGGTTGCATTTGCCGCGCTCAGTGTGCGGGCCGGAGTATCCAACACGAGGTACTGGTGATCGTAGTAACCACCGATGTTGGTTCCGGATGCCAGAGCGGGATCGCCCATCCACCATGAGTTGCCCTGAGTGCCACCATCGTCATAAATATGCCAATTGTTCGGGCTCTCAGTACCATCGTACAAAACCCAGCCGTCAAGGTCGGATTCAAAGTCTTCCTGATAGGCTACTACTTCGTAGGCAAAAGCACTACTTACCAGCAGCATTAGCGCCAATATAACAAGCCAATGTTTTTTCATTGATCCTCCTATAGATCAAGGGATTATTCCATAGTTGGCAATATATGCAGATTGCCTGATTCTGTCAATGTTTTTTAGCAATCTGCAGAAATCACTCTATATATACTACTTTACATTAGGTGTACTGCAACCTGTAAAGGTCATAATACAAGCCTTTTTTGTCCAGGAGCTCAAAATGAGATCCCTCTTCCACTATCTTACCTTTGTGCAATACAATTATACGATCCACATGTTGAATGGTGGAAAGCCGGTGTGCTATAATGATGGAGGTACGATCCTTGATGATCTTCTCCAAAGCATCCTGGATCAATAGCTCAGTCTCGGTGTCGATGTTGCTGGTCGCTTCATCCAGAATAAAGATGGATGGATTGTATGCCAATACCCGCGCAAATGCGATCAGTTGACGCTGTCCGGTGGAAAGAGTGGCACCGCGTTCCATCACAGGTTCATCATATTTGTGTGGTAGCTGGCTTATGAATTTATCTGCGTTTACATAGGTTGCCACCTGGCGAATCTCGTCCTTGCTCATATCTGTATTGTTCAGAGCTATGTTTTCGCTGATGTTTCCGCTAAAGATGAATACATCCTGCTGTACGATGCCTACATTGGAACGGATATCCTTCAGACCATAATCTTTCAGTTCCTTGCCATCGATCAGGATGCGCCCCTTTTGATAAGGATACATCCCCAAGATCAAGTTCACGATGGAGGTCTTGCCGCTGCCGGTATGCCCTACCAATGCGATCTTCTCGCCTGGGGCGATCTTGAAGCTGATGTCTTTGAGCACCCATTCTTCATCATTATATGCCAGCCACACGTTTTGAAATTCGATCTCGCCTTCCAGTTTCTTGCCGGTCACCAAATGCTCCCGATAATCGTCCGGCTCCAATTCCATCAGGTCAAATATACGTTCTGCACTTGCCAAAGCACCTTGCAGTACGTTGAACTTCTCGCTAAAATCGTTGATGGGCTCAAACAGCTTTCTGATATATTGGGTGAATGCCATCAGCAAACCGATTGTGATGGCGTTGTGTAATATCTGCCCACCACCATACCAAATGATGATGCCTACGGCGATCTGTGAAGATACGTGGATCACCGGCCGGAAAAATGCGAAGAGCTTCAATTGCTTCATGGAAGTAAGAAAGTAGGTCTGATTGATACTGGAAAACTCATCGCGCTTGTTGCTATATTGATTGAAGAGCTGGATTATCTTCTGGCCGGCGATGTGTTCTGCCAGCGTAGCATTGAGCTGTGCCAGATACTTGCGGACTTCGCGATACAGCACTCTGGTCTTGCTCCTAAAGATAGCGATGACCCAGATCACCAGCGGTAGGATCGTCATGCTCACCAACGCAAGCTGCCAATTTAGAACCAGCATCAGCGCCACGATAGCGATAATCAGAATTATATCCTGGATGATGGTAATCACGCCGGAAGCCAGCATTTCATCGATGGCGCGGATATCGTTTGTTACCCTGGTAACCAAGCGCCCCACGGGATTTTTGTCAAAGAATTGGGTTGGCATCTTTTGTAAATGGGCATAAACATCGTGACGCAAATCGTTTATCGCTTTTTGAGCGAAAGTGGTGGTCATCACTGCCTGTATATAACCGCTGATAAAACGGATGATGATGATGCCCAGGAACAGCAGCGACAGCCAGAGCAGAGCGGTGGAGGAATCTTGTCGCACTTTTAAACGCTCGTTGCGGGGGAGCTCCATCATTTTATCCCGTGAAACGGCTATCTTACTGTCACCAATGCGGAAAAACCCTGCCAGCTCCTGGATGCCGTCCTCGGGATTCTCATCCTGCTCCATGTATTTCGAAAGCAATGCTTCGTTTGTGGGATTGTCATCCACAAGATATACTGTATGTGGGCTTATGTAGCCCTGTTCTTCCAGACTTTCCAGGTATGGGTGGTCCATCTTGTTCCTGTCTTCCGCAGAGATCACCACAAAATGTACATTATTATGACTGTATTCTTTCAGCTTCAGAACCTTGTAGCGATCCATGAAGTTTTCGTACATCGCATCATCACTGAAGATAGCGATGCTTCTGTCGGATACTATATGATCGTCGATAGCGGTGGATTGGATCAGTGGTAATATCAATTCTGCCAAAGTGACCAGCATTAGCACTAGAAAGGAGATGATTACCCATTTCAGATAGGGCTTCAGATAATGTGCCATTTTGCCGTACAATCGGCGATCGTAGATTTTCCCTTTTATCTCGTCGCTGCTAACTCCGCCATGTCCTTGACCGTGCATCATTGTCCTGCCTCCTCGTCTTCCAGTTTTGCCCGGATGCGCTGTTTCTCATACAGATCGCGATAAATTCCGCCGGCACGCAGCAGAGAATCGTGGTTGCCGCGTTCTTTGATCACACCGTCGGCGAGCACGATGATTCTGTCCGCATGTTGGATGGAGGAGATGCGGTGGGCGATGATGATGGTGGTTTTGCCGCGTCTGGCCTGGATGAGGCATTCCAATATCTGACGTTCGGTCTTGGTATCCACTGCCGAGAGAGCGTCGTCCAAAATCAAGATCTGAGGATCGGTCAACAGTGCTCTGGAGATTGCCACGCGTTGTTTCTGCCCTCCGGAAAGGGTGATGCCGCGTTCACCAACCATGGTGTCAAACTGATGATCAAAATCCATGATCTCTTCGTACACACTGGCGATTTTTGCCGCTGTATATACCGCTTCCATGGGTTTGGAGGGATTGCCCAGGCGGATGTTGTTGGCAATCGTATCGCTAAAGAGGAATATGTCCTGAGGTACCAGCACCATGTCCCGGCGCAGTACTTCCAGCGGTATGCGGTAGATTTCATTTTCGTCTATGTATATGCTGTTCTTGGGCGGATTGTAGATGCGCACCAAAAGCTCTATCAGACTGGTCTTGCCACAGCCGGTGGGGCCCACGATGGCAAGGGTTTTACCAGCTTCGATGCCAAATGATATATCTTTGAATATCAGCGGAAGATCCTCGGCATAGCGGAAGCTGAAGTTCTTTACCGTGATGTTGCCTTCCAGCTTTTGTATGCTGGGATTGGCAAGCTTGTCATCAATTTCCGGAACCACTTCAAAGATTTCGTTCAAGCGTTTCAATGAAGCTGTTCCACGCTGATACATATCCACGATCCAGCCAATGGCGATCATTGGCCATACCAACATACCCAAATACTGGAAGAAAGCAATGAACCCGCCTATAGTGATGTCTCCCCGAATCGCAGCGCGACCACCGAAATAAAGGGTGATGATCATCGAACATGCTATTATGAAACCTTGGAAAGGATGAAAGAAGCCTGCGATCTTTGCCATGGAGATGTTTTGATTCATGAAGTCTTTGCCTACTTCATCGATCCTTTCCAATTCGGTCTTTTCCTGACCAAAGGCTTTCACGATGCGGATGCCGGAAATGCTCTCCTGTATTTTCCCACTCATGGTGGCAAAACTGGCTTGTACCAATGTAAAGCGCTTATGCATTTTCTTTCCGAAGTAGGCAATGGTTATCGATAGAATCGGCATTGGAATGATCGCCAATAGTGTGAGCCGCAAGTCTATCGAAACCATGAAGGAGAAGCTCGCGATTGTCATCAACACTATGTCCATCGCTGCAATCAGTCCCATCCCCAAAAGCATACGCACCGAGTTCAGGTCATTGGTGGCATAGGCCATCAAGTCTCCGATCTTGCTTTTATTAAAGAAGTTCTGCGAGAGCTTCAGCAGATGGTCGTAAAAATCCTGCCGTAAACCCTTTTCAATCCTATGAGAATTCCCGATGATCAACAAACGCCAGAAGAAGCGTAATATCATCACCGCAAAAGATAGACCGATGATAATGAGTGCTATCAGCCCCAGTCCGGTTTCATCGATCGTGCGCGCCTGAATGTTGTCGATGGCATATTGCATCACCTTGGGGGTGATGAGTTGTACCACATCCACCAAAATCAACATGATGATGCCGCCTGTAATTTGAGCATAACTCTTCTTCAAATATGGAAGAATCGTGTCGAATGTTCGCATTGGTTTTACTATATCCTTTAGTATTATTCCGAGTATGATGCAGCATGTCCCTCTTTCGGGCAATACTCCACCATGCCACACTCGATTGAAGGGTCTTTTTGTCAAATCCTTTGTTTATGTCCTGCGATGTTTAGCGGAATTGACCCTTACATTTTCCTCTCTGCACAGTGGAAGCTCTATTGTCTGTATTGATGATAAGCGTCTTCTGCAAACAAAGACTCACTAGAGGCAGGAGGTCCAAATGCACAGCGTTTTCGCGAGGAGGATTGCCGTGGTCCCCACAAAAATGCGCAGCATTTACGTGGGGCATAAAAAAGAATCCCCAGCTTTGTCTGGGGATTCAATAACGAATCTTTTACTGATTCTGACGGCAAGCTCTAGATGTTCTTTCCGCTCATTATGTCCTGTTCGTTGCATTTGCAGATACTTACGAACTGTTTGTCAGGACGCCATGTGCCATCGGTTTTGATGTTCTGCACGATCTTAATGCGTTTTACTTCGGTATTGCATACCGGGCACATCACTTTACCTTCGCTGGAAAGGTCGTGTGCTACTTTAGCGGCAAAGTTCTTAACTTTTCCCATGTTTATATCCTCTTTCTTTTATGCTCTTTCGATGTACTCGCGGCTGCGGGTATCGATTTTTATTTTGTCTCCGGTTTCCACAAAGAAGGGAACCATCAGCCGCAATCCGGTATCCGTGAAGGCTACCTTGCCGCTGCCGGAGGCTGTATTACCTTTGACGTTTGGTTCGCACTCAGCGATGGTCTGCACCACTGTGGTAGGCAATTCTATGCCTACAATCTCTCCTTCGGGAGTAGTGGCGATGATGATCTCCATATTTTCTTGCATTAGAAGTTCATTGTCACCAATGGTGGAGCTTTCCACATGCATTTGCTCGTAAGTCTCGGTATCCATCAGTACGAAGAAATCTCCGTCGCGATACAGGTATTCCTTTTTGGTGCGTTCGATGCGTACTTCCTCGAAGCTATCGCTTTCGCGGAAAGTATTCTCGATTGTCCTGCCGCTGCGGATGCTTTTCAGTTTACTGCGCATAAAAGCTGGACCCTTGCCCGGTTTCACATGCAGGAATTCCACTACCTCAAAGAGATCGTCTTTGAACTTGATGACCATGCCATTTCGTATATCAGACATTGAAGCCATAATTGCTATCCTTAGTTTTAGTCTAGACAACCACGATTTTCATGGTAGCATATTTGGCAAGACATTTTTTACAGGTGTTCTGCTAGTTTCGGCGGAGATAAATACACGGCAGTGTAGAAGCTCCGTCTTGACCCCGGTTATCCTTTTTCTCCTCTTTCCCTTTGTTC
This sequence comes from Candidatus Cloacimonadota bacterium, assembly GCA_028706475.1. Taxonomy (NCBI): domain Bacteria; kingdom Pseudomonadati; phylum Candidatus Cloacimonadota; species Candidatus Cloacimonadota bacterium. The sequence goes on along the minus strand of JAQWBI010000052.1, from coordinate 515 downwards.
TATGCAGTGTTGAAGCTGATATCAAGGTGTTATCATCCTGTGCTCACCCGATGATAACCCGATGATATCAGGTTCAAGTATAGATAATCCCAGGAGGAATGAAGCTCTTGAATCGTTTGGCAGAAGTATATGCCAAATTGGAGTTTGGCAGCCTAGTTGCAAAACGACATTCGTGTCTTGACGAGTCACTAGGTTTACAGGAATATGCCAGAGGCACGATGTCCAAAGGCACAGCGTTTTCGCGAGGAGGGTTGCCGGGGTCCCCACAGAAATGGGAAGCTTTTTTTTGTGGGGTGGTTCTGGGGTCCCCATGGAAACGGGAAGCGTTTTTGTGGGGCAGTAAAAAAATCCCCCGACCGAAGCCGGGGGATATTCTAGGGATTAGTGTTATTTTACGATTACCATTTTTTTGGTTTCGATTTTGGAAGGTGTGCTAAGTCTGTAGAAATAGATGCCGCTTCCGCAAGCATTGTTTCTGCTGTCTCTGCCATTCCAAGTAAGGGGATTGAAGCCTT
>JAQWBI010000051.1 GCA_028706475.1 Candidatus Cloacimonadota bacterium | reverse complement strand
CGAACACAGCAGTTAAGCTCGTCTGCGCCGATGGTACTGCATGGGCAACTGTGTGGGAGAGTAGGTCGTCGCCATCGCTAACGCCTTTCCTTCTCCCCATATAATTGCTGCGCATTCCAACGGAGACCCCGAACTACCCCACATAAATGCTGCGCGATTATACTGATATTCCCCATCTATATCTCCATTCATCCCGCTTAATTCTACCCACTATAGCGTTTAGCGTGTTTTATAGAATCTATGTAGTGCTACAACTAATAACCTTCTAAACACTCTAAACACTCTAAACACTCTAAACACTCTAACCATTCTACTATTACAGAAAAACCTTGACCCAAATGACTCTGTTACTACAAATGACTAAAGCTGAAAAATATAGGAGTTGCCCATATGGAAAGCATTGTTGATTGCACTGTTAGTTACCATGTTCCTGCTCAGCGTTTGCGCTGGATCCGATCAATTCAAAGAATAAGGAAATAGAGCCAGTATATTGCACGGGATATGGCATGGCTGGATTGCACCCCTCAGTTTAGTATTAAGCATATTCAGCGATGGAATTCGGATGTATGAACCTAATAATGAGCTTTGATTTAGGATTTTATATGGAAGTAATCGGTGGTTTTGGCGGGCTTGCACTCAACCGCAAGAAGCATTAGAAAGATGACTAAGGCGGGGCTGATGCATCATGTAGAAATCTATGTGGACGATCTAGATGCCACAAAAGAGTTCTGGGGCTGTTTTTGGGGACACTTGGGATATGTAAAGTATCAGGAATGGGATGCAGGGGTCAGTTATCAGAAAGGAGATACATACATTGTTTTTGTGCAAACTGAGGAGAAGTACCGGACTCCGCAGTACTATCACTGTCACAGCGGTTTGAATCACCTGGCTTTCCATGCTGCCTCCAAGGAAATGGGGGATACAATTACCGAAGAATTGCGTGCCCGGAACATCACAATTCTGTATGAAGACCTGCATCCATTCGTTGCTGGAGAATACAGTTATGCGGTGTTCTTTGAATATCCCATGCGCATGAAAGTTGAGCTTTGTGCCTATTAGAAGTGGGAGGAATTGATGGATAGAGAAATTCCGCTAAAGGAACGACTACGCAAACGGCTTAGAGTAGTTCCCTATATTTTTATACTGATTGTCGTGCTGGTGCTGGGGAAACTGTGGCTTGATCATCACCTTAAGGTTGCCGTTGTTCACAAGAAAGACATTGTTACTGCGATAGTACAACGAGGTAAGATGGAGGGTTCTTTCATTGCAGAGGCAGTAGTGACGCCGCTTAGCTCATACAGGGTGGAAGCAATGACAGGAGGTAGAATAGAGGCTACATTCTTTCAGCCTGGAGACTATGTGGAAAGAGGGCAAACAATCCTGCGACTGAGTAATGATGATCTAAAGCTTAATCTTCTGGCGCAAGAAGCAGCAGTGACGGATCAGGTAAACAACCTCAACAATGCCCGCATTCTGAACAATCAAAGCCTGTTGAGTCAGCGGTTGAAAGTAGCTGAAGCCCGCAACAGCCTGGTCAGAGAACAACGTATGTATGAACAAAAGAATCAGCTAAGAAGCCAGGGATTTATCTCCGAAGAAGAGTTTCTTTTGGCGGAAGAAGACTTCCAAATTGCAGATACCAGATATAGATATCTGGTGGAAGAAGCACGTACGGATTCACTGTTCAGAGAACAGCAACTTGTACAATTGGATAGTGCCGTGAAACAACTGCAACTTAGTCTGCAGCAGATTCGCAATCGTATCAATGAACTGGATGTGAAGGCTCCAATGAGCGGTCAGATCACCGAGATGGATTTGAAGCTAGGACAGATCATCGCTACGGGAAGCCTGCTGGCCGTAATTGAAGATGACAGCCGCTATTATCTGAAAGGAAGCGTGGATCAATACTATTTGGGCAGACTGTCGGAGGGCTCGCAAGCCAGAATCCGCTACGATGGCGAGGACATTCTGCTCACCGTATCCAAAGTGCATCCCCGTTTGGTAAACGACAAGGTCCAAGTGGATATCACTGGGAAGCTTCCCAATGGCATGAAATCCGGACAGTCGGTAGCCCTCGAGATAATCACTGAAAGCCTGGAAGATGTGCTGTATCTGCCTCAAGGGCAATATCTAAGTGATGGGGGAGGGCACTGGGTATATGTACTGGGCGAAGATGGAAAGATAGCAGAACGCCGCTATGTAAGTATGGGTTTCCGAAATATCCGCGAAGTGGAGATATTGGGCGGTTTATCCGCAGGCGAAAGAGTGATCACATCATCCTATAAGACCATGAAAGACAAGGAACTAGTCCGGATCAAGGAGGCCAAATGATATTAAAGCACATCAAGCTCTCCTTCCGCCAAATCATCCGACAGAAGTTCAGCTTCGCGATCGCCATATTGGGCCTCGCTCTCGGTCTTGCTGCTGCGGGTCATTTGATTTCATATACTTTGTATTACCTGGATTACGATCAAAATGTTGAGAATCAAGGAGAGTGGTACCGGCTGCGTTTTAGTGATCTGCATCCGGAATTTGGGGAGCTTGCCACTGCGTCATTCTTTATTCCGCCTGCTGCGATGTTACTTGATGATATCCCAGAAGTGCTGGAGCACATTGTATATTGGCCCAGCGTTGTTGCACTCAATCTCCGCTGTGATGACAAACCATTCCAGATGCCAGCACTTACTTATGTTTCAGAGATTTTTCCCAAGCACTATCAGATGGAAATTAAGTATGGTAATCCTGATTCCCTACTCAGTGATCGAAGTGGGATACTGATCAGCGAGAGCTTTGCTCAGAGCTTTTTTGGAAACATCAATCCGGTTGGCAAGCAGATTTACGTGGGAGATATCCCAAAGTATCATATCAGCGGAGTCTTCGCGGATTTAAGAGATAACCTTCATCTGAAGCATGATCATTACATACTATGGCCAGAAGATACCGAAGCTGCTCCCACAAGTGAGGAGGATTGGTATATCACTGGGCATGTGCGCGTAAGAATAGCGCATCCGGAGGAAACGAAGGCTGTAGAACGAAGGCTGAATGAAGTGCTGGAGCAATACCGCAACTTGATCGGTCAAAGCGGCACAATTCAAGTTCATCTGGATCCCATCCGCCAGATTCACTTTATGCCCAACCTAAAAGACGATGCACCCACAATGCCGATACTGAACATCGTATCGATACTCGTGTTGGCAGGTTTGTTGATTATCTCGGCTATGGTCAATTTCCTGATCATCATAGGTCTATCCTGGAAGAAACGCAGCGACGAATTCTATTTTAGGCGCGCAGTCGGTGCCGGTAGAGCTGAGATCTTTGGCCAGTTAATATGTGAATATGGCATCTATATCGGTCTGGCACTGTTGATTGGAATCATTCTTTATAGTGCAACTATGGGCATATTCGAAGATTTGGTTAAAGTGGATGTAAGTAGATATAGCATGGTAGATTTACCATACTCAGTTTACAGTGCTTTGATCTTCCTCGTTTTAGCTTTAGTCTCTGGTATATTGATGAGTTGGCGTCATTCTCGCATCAAGCTGGATCAAAATACCTGGCAAGGTGTTCACAGGAACAGAGGCATTACCGTGCTGCTCTTTGTGCAGATGACGATCAGTTTTGCCCTAATTGCCGTGGCGGTTTCGATGTATCTACATTACAGCTTTGTACGCGGTTTGGATTGGGGCTGGGATCATCAGAACACAGTGCAATACAAGTTTATCTCTATCATGGATGAAGGTAGATCGGGCTACAGTGATGCAAGAGTGATCAGGCAAAGAATTCGGGAACTGCCTGGAGTACTCAAGGAAAGTGTAAGTAATTTCAACCTCATAAGTGAAAGCTTGGACAATCAAAACGGATTTCATGAAGTACCAATCTACTTGCAGGATGCCGAGGGAAATACTCCAATCCGTTCCTATTTGAGTAGCTGTACACCGGATTTCTTTGAAACCCGAGGGATCAAACTGGTATCCGGACAGATCCCGGACACTGCAACGGATACGCAGGTGGTTGTAAACCAAAGCTTTGCGGACAAGTATCTGGTAAATCCAGTGGGAAGCAGGCTGCGTGAGGGAGATGATCTCGACGAATCCAACTGGTACGAAGTGGTGGCAGTAGCTGAGGATTGCTGGTGGTTTCCGCCATACCAGGAGATGATCCCCCTGATCACGATCCTGAAACCTTATGTGATTAAGTACCATCAGATCACTTGGCGGGAAGGCATGAAACAGGAGGTGTTATCCGGACTGGAGCATATCTTTGCGGAAACCGCCAGCAGCGGAGTCTTTGGTTATTCCTCTCAGGAAGTCGAACTGTCCCAAGCTGGCTTCTACGAGCAGGATCTGATCTACAAAAACATCAGTATGTTTATGGCGATCTTCGTGGTTCTGATCGCAGTGATGGGAGTTTACGCGGTCAGTGCGCAGAGTATACATGCACAGATGAAGGACATCAGCATTCGCAAAATCTGTGGGGCAGAGATGAGTGATCTGCAAAAGCTCTATTTTCGTAGTTACCTCTATCTCTATATCGCTTCAGCGCTTCCGGGCTTGTATCTGGCGTCCAACCTGATCCGGTTGTATATAGATAAGCTCGCACTGGATAACAGCGCAAGCATGATGGGCTATCCAGCAGCGATCTTGATTATGATCCCGATTGTGTTTGTTCCTCTTTCTTTGAACATCTTTATGGCTTACAAAGCCGATCCCACCCGCTATTTGCAAGCAGATTAAGGAGATAACAGTGATAAAACTAACTAACCTAAGTAAGATTTACCGTACCGATACAGTAGAAACCACCGCTTTGAATGATCTGAATCTTACCATCGAAAAGGGCAGCTTCATTGCCATCAAAGGTCCTTCCGGCTGTGGCAAAACCACTCTACTGAACATATTGGGTTTGATGGATAGAGCCAGCAGGGGAGAGTATAGCTTCACCGGTAAAAATGCTTCCACGATGAGCGAAAATGAGCGCAACAGATTACGTCGCAAAACCATCGGCTTCCTCTTTCAGAAGTTTAACTTGATCAGTTCACTCACCGTGTTTGAGAACGTGGAACTACCCCTTTTGTACCAGAAAGTGAACACCTCTTCCCGGAAGGAACGTGTGATGTCAATACTGGGACAATTGGGGGTGGAAGCCAGAAAAGATCACTTCCCGCATCAGCTTTCGGGTGGACAGCAACAGAGAGTGAGCCTTGCACGTTGTGTGATCAACAATCCAGAATTGATCCTTGCCGATGAACCGACTGGTAATCTGGACAGCCGTAATGGTGAGGAAGTAATGCGGTTGTTAAAGGACTTACACACTTCTGGCCGTACCATCGTGATGGTTACTCACGACGATCATTATGCCACGTTTGCCGACCAGATCATCCATCTGAACGATGGTATGATTGTGTAGTCCGTAATAGACTGATACTATCCCTTCACCAGCTCTTCCAATATTCGCTGAGCCACGTTTTGGCCAAAAATATCGGGATGGGCATCGGGTTTGGTGAAGCTTGATATTGCGCTTGGGAAGCTGCTTTCTTCCGGAGGTAATAACAGATTCCATCCGCTTTGTACCGTTTCCACCCATTCAGTTTCTGGGCGCAGGGTTACGCAACGCTTCTTCAGAATGTATGCTTCTTTTTGGATGCCGCCGCTATCGGAGAGCATCATGCCACAATTGTCCATCAGCATCAGGAAATCCAGATAAGCTTGAGGAGCTATGAAATGGATGTTATTAAACTGTCTGTTTGAAAGGTTTTGTAGGATTTTACGCGTGCGGGGATGCACCGGGAAGATGATTCTGGTATCAAGCGTATCCAGAGAGCTAAGGATGTGCTGCAACTTCATTGGATCATCCACATTGTAAGGTCGGTGCAGGGTCAAAAGGAAGTATGGTTCATTATCTGAAAGTTTCAGTTCTTGCATCACTTTTGATTCCCGCCGGGCTTTGGCAATCCCCAAAGCCAACGAATCCACCATGATATCACCTACCAGGCGGCAGTTCTCGCTCAAGCCTTCTCTGGCTGCATTCTCCATCGCTTTCTGAGTAGGTGCCAACAGCAGATCGCAAATATGATCGGTGGCAATGCGGTTGATTTCTTCCGGCATACTGCGGTTAAAGCTTCTGAGGCAGGCTTCCACATGTGCGGTTTTGATGCCCAGTTTTACTGCTGCCAACGCTCCTGCCAGGGTAGTATTGGTATCGCCATAGACGATCACCATGTCTGGCTTTTGCTTCTCCAGGATCGGCTCTACCAAAGCCAGGATTTCTCCGGTCTGTACACCCTGGGTGCCTGACCCCACGCTTAGGTTGAAGTCCGGAGCGGGTATCTCCATATCTCTGAAAAACACTTCGTTCATCTGAATATCATAATGTTGTCCGCTGTGGATGATCAATTCTTCGTGTCCAGCGGTGCGAATCACGCGGGATAGCGGTGCCAGTTTTACAAATTGGGGTCTTGCGCCTACTATCTGGATTATCTTCATCATATCTCCATTATCGTTTGATGGGCAGGAATTGCGATTCCCATTTGGATTCCATCTTATTTCCACTGTAGTCTTGCGTCTTTTCTTCGACCACAAGATGATAAGAGCGGTAGTTTGTCAATTCTGTTTCCGGTGTCAAGCTGAGCTTTCGTCCGTTTATGCTCTCTATGGTCAGGGCTACTTCTTGTTTACTGTCTGAAGCGATCAGTTTCGCATGCAGGTCCTTCGGCAGGATAATCTCGGAAAAAATAAGCTCGATGCGAGGCTGCAGATCGTTTACCGTAGCACCGTTACGAGGAGAAATCGCCAGTACTCTGGGTGGGACAGTATCGCTAAACTCCTTGGGGATAAAGCTGATTGCGCTTACGGGAGTGATGTTGCCTTTCATATCTTTCAGATTTCGTACTTGAACTCTATAATCTGTGCTATCCGGTTTTGAGGTAAGTACATGGATCATGTTACCTGCTAAATAGCGCCGAATTACCGTCAATTCTCTATCTGTATCTTTCTCCGTTACCTCAATATATTCAAACGAGCTAATCTCTTCGCTAAGTTCAATTTCCAATTCATGGGGAGAAATCTGTCTGATGCGCTTGATCTGAGCTAAGGTAGTGTCTTCATACACCATTTCTAAATCCATGCTGCTGCGTTCATCCACTGTTGCGATATCCTCAAAGAATGGCTCTACAGAGGTGTCATAACGTCCGTTCAGGTTTTTGTCGATGTATGCGCGCAAACGATATTCCGCAGGATTCAATACTGGCAATTGGTAGCTGCTTCCGCTCAATTCGTCCATCATTACCAATAGCGAATCTGCAGAAAATACCGAGACTTTTATCTTTGCACTCCGGTCTTCATCTCTTTCATAATTGATGAGTCCGGAGAGGCTGGCTGAGACGGGATTGCCACTCTTGAATATTAAAGTATATGGCCTATCCAATTCATTGCCGCGCAGGTCTTTCAGCCTATTGCTTAGGCTCACGTAATAATATGTATCCTTTAGCAATTTCTCCCGTATCTCGATGCGCATAGTGGCGCGGGTCATACTGATGTGACGATTGGTAATTGGAGGATAAAAGAACACCGAATTGTTGAGGCTACTTTTGTCCATAGCTTTGCTAAAATCGATCTCAATCACACCGGATGAGATATCTCCATATTCTGCTGGAAGAGAGGACAAAAGGCCTGGCTTTTCCGTATCTTCAGGCCCTCCGGTGGGACTCTTTTTGCTGCCGCAAGCACTGATCAGCAGCATTGCCACCACAAATATAACCAGATAGAGCTGTTTCATAGATCCTTCCTTAAAATGTACTTGCCCAGGGCATCATATTCCACATTCACATACTCACCTGGCTTAAGCAAGGGTAGGTTGCTGTTTTGCTTGCTATGTTCGATCAAGGCTATGCTAAACTCCCTCTTTCCTAACCATGCGACAGTCAAGCTTACGCCATTGATTGCCACAGATCCCTGCGGTATCAGCAGTTGTCTGTCCGCTGGATGCAGTTCGTAATGATAGTATGAGGTGTTTCCCCGCTGTTCCATGCGCAGATATTTTACTGCTCTGTCGATATGACCCATCACCCAATGTCCATCCAGCCGGTCGCCCAGTTTTAAGGCTCGTTCCAGATTCAGAATGTCGCCATTGCGCCATGTTCCGGCACTGCTTTTTTCTACAGTTTCGTTCATAACCTGAACTGTGAAAGAACCTCTGTCCAGCTCTAGCACAGTGAGGCAGATGCCATTGCAGGCTATTGAAGAGCTGATCTTTATATCTTCAAAGCTTTGCGGACGTTTTATGCGCAGATACTGACTTCCCGCATCTCTGGTGATGCTTATGATGGGGGACGTGGCTTCAATGATTCCTGTAAACATCTCACACCTTGAATCTTCGGTCCCAAGCGCTGCGTAGAGTATTGCTGCTGCTATATTCCAGGTCTCCTCCAAAGGGCAGCCCGGTGGAGAGCCGGGTGATGGTGATGGGGTGGTCTTTGAACATCTCCCACACGAAATGGATGGTGGCTTCGCCTTCTGCGGAAGGTTTTAGCGCCAGGATGATCTCTTTTGGCTTCAGCCTTGCTACACGTTGTGTCAGGATATCGGCGTTGATCTCTCGCGGTCCGTAGCCGTCGATGGGAGAAAGCAGGTGACCCAATACAAAATAGAGTCCGTGATACTCATTCATCTTTTCGATAATCTGGATATCGGCGCTTTGTTCTACTATGCAGAGACTCTCATGGCTTCTATCTACTGCGGAGCAAATGGGGCAGGGATCGCTTTCTGAAAGCATCAGGCAATCAGAACAGGGCTTGAATGATTCCATAGTAGTTGTTATGATCTCGGCCAACTCCCTTGCGAAACTCTTGTCCTCACTAAGTAAGTGCCAGGCTAATCGCTGAGCGGTCTTTTTCCCGATTCCTGGAAAACGTGCCAGACTCTCGACCAGTTTTTCCAGATTTTCGCTGATATACATCGCTAAAAGAGGCCGGGTATCTTCACCCCACCGGTTAATTTACCCATGATGTCACTGCTGGCTTCCGCCACTTGTTTATGAGCTTCCTGCAGAGCTGCCAGGATGAGGTCTTCCAACATTTCCACATCATCCGGATCAACAGCTTCGGGATCTATCTTGATGCTCTTGACCTCGTAAGATCCGGTCATGCCTACTTTTACCATTCCACCGCCAGCAGATGCCTCAAATACTTTGCTCTCCAGTTCTTGTTGGGATTTCATCATCTCTTGCTGCATCTTCTGAGCTTGCTTCATCAATTGATTCATATTCTTTCCGCCTGGTAACATGGGGAACTCCTTATAATTTATTCTACTTTTCCATGATATCACAAAATTTAAAGCAGAGGGAAATTAGTCAAGCGCTTTCGTGGTCAGGATACAGAATCCCATAGTTGACTCTAGCTAGTGTCATGTCAAGCTTGGTGTGGTAATCTCCATATTGCCACAACGACCTAGGGGATTTTTTGAAGCATTTTTATCTTCTCCTAAGACCGTTGCACATAGAAGTGGACAAAAAGTATAGATAAATAATACTTGACAAATCAGATGCGTAGGTTATATTGTCTCTATAACAACACAGGAGCTAAACATGGAAAAGCAAACCATAACCTTC
>JAQWBI010000050.1 GCA_028706475.1 Candidatus Cloacimonadota bacterium | reverse complement strand
AACAAGGAACGTCATGAGAAAGTACTACAGTTTAATCGACAAGGTCTATGCGCTGAAGAACCTGTATGCATCCTTTGAAAGCGTCAAGCGTAACAAAGGAGCAGCGGGTGTGGATCATCAGAGCATCGCAGACTTTGAAGCAAATCTTGTAGAGAATATCAATCAACTTCATGAATATCTACGCACAAAGACCTTTCAGCCCTCTCCGGTAAGAAGAGTAGAAATACCCCGACCGGACGGCAGAAAAAGGCCATTGGGCATACCGAATGTCAGAGACAGAGTGGTGCAACAAGCCATCCTGAATGTAATACAGCCGATCTGTGAGCCGGACTTCCATCCCTCGAGTTATGGATATCGTCCCAGAAGATCGTGCCAGCATGCAGTGGCCAAAGCACAACAATTCCTGGTTAGGTACGACCTTCCCTGGGCATTGGATATGGATCTATCGAAGTGCTTCGACACTCTCGATCATGAGCTAATTACAAGGATTATCAGGAGCCGTGTACGAGACCCGTACACACGGTTCTGTGAGAGGGATGATGCTGGATTTGATCATCCAGCATCACCCTACTCGATTTTGCCCAGAGACTTCATTTGCTATTGTACAACCATGTTATATAAAATGTATTTGACAACATACGGCTCATCAGGACATTGCACAGATGAACGATGAAGAAAGAAGAGAGATACATACATGAGCCTGATTCAATGCATTAATCTGGGGATCGAGTTTGCCGGAACTTATGTCCTGAAAGGGATTAATTGCACAATCGAACACAACAGCCGAATTGGTTTGATAGGTCCCAACGGCTCCGGAAAAAGCACGCTTATCAAACTGATGCTGGGTGAACTACGCCTATCCGAAGGTCAGGTAATCAAAGCCCGCAATTGCCGGGTTGCTTATCTGGCACAAAACGCGGTTTTGAATCCCCATATCAGCTTGCAGGAGTACATAGAATCTGCGCGCAGCGATATTCGGGACTTGAATAATCGCATGACAGCTTTATCCGAACAACTTTCTGTGAAAGAAGATAGAGCCGTGCATGCTGAATTGGATGCCGTAGTGGAAAAGATGCATGTTTGTGGAGCCTTTGAACACGAGAATGAGATCAAGTATGTGCTGGATTCTCTTGGTTTTGGGGTTCAGGATCGGGCAAAGAAAATAGCGGAATTCAGTGGGGGAGAGCAAACCCGCATCTGTCTTGCATACTTGCTACTTGCAGAATTTGATCTATTGATCATGGATGAACCGACAAACCATCTTGACATTGCTATGACGCGCTGGCTGGAAAACTACCTTAGTTCTCATGAACGCCCCTACATGGTGGTATCTCACGATCGTGTGTTTTTGGACAACGTCTGCCGCACTATATACAGCCTGAGTCATTCAGGACTCAGTATCACCAAGGGCAACTACAGCAGTTGGTATGAAGCGGATCAAATAGCCAGGAAAAGCCGTGAACGTCAGTTTGAGCGCCAGAAAAAGTTCATCGCAGAGACGAAGGATTTTATTCGTCGCAATATGGGAAGCCAAAAGACATCCCAAGCCAAGAGCAGATTGAAGATGTTGGAGAAGCTGGATACCGTGGACACACCTCAGAAGGCCAGAAAAGTTCATCTGCGCATGGCATCTGCAGACCGTAGCGGTAACGATGTATTCACATTAAAAGATGCCAAAATTGGGATTCACTCCGGTTTAATCCTTGCCAAGAGTATAAATATCGAAGCTCATTGGCAAGACCGGATTGCGTTGATAGGCCCCAATGGTTGTGGGAAATCCACCTTGCTAAAGATCCTTCTGGGCCAGCATGGGTTGTTGGACGGTAAGCTCAAGATAGGAGCCAGTCTGAAAACTGCCTATTACGATCAACACCAGAATGCTTTGGACGAAGATAAGACGGTGATGGATACACTGTGGTCACTAGTACCGGACGCTCCCAAAGGATACGTCCTCAGTTGGCTGGCCAGATTCTCTTTTACCGGAGAAGATGTGGATAAATATGTGAGTGTGCTGTCCGGTGGTGAGAAATCCAGGCTCTATCTGAGTGTATTGATTCATCAAAAGCCAAATCTGCTGATACTGGATGAACCTACCAATCACCTGGATATCCCCATGCGCGATGCGTTGCTGGAGGCCTTAAATGAATTCGACGGAAGTATCATCTTTGTATCTCACGACAGGCATTTCATTAGCTCACTGGCAAATAAGTTCTGGGTGTTTCGCAAGCTGCAGGAAACGGGTAGTGTGTTCAACACAATTCAAGAGGTGGAAGGACCGGCGGAAGCCGCTATTGAACTGGCTTTTAGCGAGCCGGAAATCATAAAAGAGGCTCCAGCCCCCCGAGAGCGCAAGAAGAAGATAAATCCCTGGCATTTAGAACAACTACATAAAGAGATTGAGACCATTCAAATGACTCAGAAAAATGCGACACTGCGTAGAGAACATATTCATGGTTTACTTGCTGATTCTGCTACGTACAGTGATGCTCAAAGAGTAAAAGAACTTATGGACGAAGATAAGGAGCTGGAACGCAATTTCGAGAGCATGAGCAGAGAAATAGCCGAATTGGAAGACAAGTATCTGGAGCTTGCCTGTGAAGACTAAGCGCATAGGATTTACCACTTCTCTGCCGGTGGAGGTGCTGTATGCGGCAGGGCATGTTCCGGTGGATTTGAACAATATCTTTTTATGCCAGGATTCCGCAAAGCACATTCACAATGCAGAATTGAAAGGCTTTCCCCGTAGCCTGTGTTCGTGGATAAAGGGCAATTTTTCGGCCGCTCTGTGCTCAGATCTGGATGAAGTGATAGGCATAGTACAGGGAGATTGCTCCAATTCCAATTCATTGTTGGAGATGATTGCAGAAGAGACTATACCCGTATGGCGCTTTTCATTCCCTCCAGAGCGTGAATATGCCGCGTTGGATCGGGAAATAGCCCGTATGGAAGCTCATTATGGTGTTACCCGTAAACAAAGCATGGAAGTAAAAGCATGGTTGGATTCCATCCGCAAAAAGCTCCTTAGATTGGATACCTTAACATATCTTGACCGCCAGGTTTGTGGCAGGGATAACCATCTTTGGTTGGTCAATTCTTCAGATTTTCAAGGTGATCCGCAAGCTTTTGAGACTGAACTGGACAATTTCCTGTACAATGCAGAGCATAGTGATCCCTTTCCCACACGTCTTCGCCTCGGTTACATAGGAGTACCGCCAATCTTTCGGAATCTGTACGATTGCATATCCGAACTTGGTGGTGATGTGATCTTCAACGAGGTACAGCGCCAGTTTTCCATGCCATACATCTGCCCTGATATCGTTGACCAGTACTTGGTTTACACTTATCCTTACAGTGTTTTGGACAGACTGAAGGACATCAGGGAGCAAATCTCATTACGAGGTCTTGATGCCATCATTGGCTATACTCAGGCTTTTTGTCATCTGCAGATAGATAATTTACTACTTAAGAAGCATATAGATCTTCCCTTCCTGAATCTGGAGGGTGAGCTGCCGGAGCCATTGGATTCGCGAACGATACTGCGTTTGGAAAGCTTTTTTGAGGTTCATTCATGAAGATTGCCCTGGGCATGAGCGGCGGTATAGACAGCAGTATGTGTGCCCTGATGTTGAAAGAACAAGGCCACGAAGTAATCGGGGTCACCATGGCAAAATGGAGTCCGGCAAGTGGGATTGTTCAAGCTGACAAGCGAGGCTGTTTTGGGCCATCAGAACCGGAAGTATTGGAAGCAGCCCGACGTTCTGCGCAAAAGCTGGGCATCGAGCACCACATCATCAATCTGGAACGTGAATTCAAGGATTGTGTGCTGGATTACTACGTTGATAGTTACCTGAAGGGTCTTACACCAAATCCATGCATAATATGCAATCGCCGGATCAAGTTTGACGAGCTAATTCGCAAAACCAAAGATCTGGGAGTGGAGTTTGACTGCTTTGCCACCGGACATTACGCCCGTATCCGTTTCGATGATAAAACAGACAGATATCAGCTTCTGGAAGCCAAAGACAAGCGAAAGGATCAATCCTATTTCCTCAGTATGCTCTCTCAACAGCAGCTTGCCATCCTGATGTTTCCTTTGGGTGAATATCTGAAGGAAGAAATCAAAGCGTTTGCTACTTCTCGCGGTTATGATTACCTGATCAAAAAGAAAGAAAGCCAGGATTTCCTGGAGAGCGTCGATAACAGTCCGCTTTTTGCCACAGGAGGCTTCAATCCGGGTGATTTTGTAGACAAACAGGGAAAGATACTGGGGCGTCACTCGGGTTTGATCCATTACACCATTGGGCAACGCAAAGGGTTGGGCTTGGCTGGTTTTGCCCGTCCCCAATATGTGATTGGCATAGACTACGAAAACAACCGTGTGATCATCGGGGAAGAGGAAGATACCTACAGCGATACTCTGTATGCCACTGAAATCAATTGGCTGTCTATCGCTGAACCTAAGGATACATTGCATTGTACAGCACGGATACGCCTGGCCCATAAAGCTCAGGAATGTGTGTTATCACGCTGTGATGATGGCCGTTATCTGGTACAATTCATTTGTCCTGTATCTGCCATCACGCCTGGTCAGGTGGTCGCCTTTTATCGCGATGAACTGGTTCTGGGAGCCGGTTTTATTGCGGGATAGCATCTACGCACATTCCTTTGGCTCCAGCTAGATGGATGCTATCGAATCCTGTTTGTACCCCTTACTCCCATTCGATGGTTGCCGGCGGTTTGGAGCTGATATCGTAAACCACCCGTGAGATGCCTTTCACTTCGTTACAAATACGATTTGAAACATGCATCAGAAAAGCAAAGGGAAAGTTCGTTACTTCAGCGGTCATGCCATCAACGCTATTCACAGCACGCAATGCGCATACCTGTTCATAGGTGCGTTCATCGCCCATTACCCCTACGCTGTGAATAGGCAGCAGTACTGCGAATGCCTGCCAGGTATCGTTGTACAGCTTCCATTTATGTAGCTCTTCGATGAATATGTCGTCTGCTAGTTGCAGCAGCGTCACTTTCTCTGCAGTGATGTCACCCAATATACGAACTGCCAATCCGGGACCCGGAAAAGGATGTCTCTCCACCAATTCTTCAGGAAGATTCAGCTTTCTGCCTGCTTCCCGAACCTCATCCTTAAAGAGTTCCCGCAAAGGTTCCACCAGCTTCAGTTTCATCTTCTCCGGCAAGCCGCCCACATTATGATGACTCTTGATGGTAACAGACGGCCCCTTAAAAGACACGCTCTCGATTACATCCGGATACAGAGTTCCCTGGGCCAGCCATTTGGCATCAGGGAATTTGGCTGCCTCAGCTTCAAAGACTTCTATAAAAGTGGCACCGATTATCTTTCGTTTCTGTTCTGGATCGGAGATGCCTTCCAGTTTACTCAGGAACAGCTTTGAAGCATCTATGAAGTTGATTTTGAGAGTAGGATAAGCCCGAAACATCTCTTTTACCCTATCTTTCTCACGATAGCGCATCAGACCAGTATCCACAAAGATAGGGATCAATCTGTCACCGATAGCTTGATGCAACAGCGCTGCCGCCACCGATGAATCCACGCCTCCACTAAGCCCCAGGATCACTCTGTCTTCATTTACCATTGCTCGAATCTTACTGATGGCATCATTTACGAAGGAACCGGCATTCCAGGACGCTTGCAGGCCGGATATTTCAAAGAGAAAGTTGTGCAGGATTTGTTTGCCACACAAGCTGTGATGAACTTCAGGATGAAACTGCAAAGCATAAATGGGCAGGTCTTTATGCTTAATTGCAGCATTGTCCGAATTTGCTGTGGCTGCTAACACCTGAAAGCATTCCGAAATGCTGTCGATTTTGTCTGCATGACTCATCCACACCTGAGCATCGTGTTCAACCCGGTGGAACAAGCTGTCTTGAGCAAGAATGCGGAGCTGCGCTTTACCATATTCGCGCTTGCTGGCTGAGGCTACTTTTGCGCCAAAATGCTCTCCTATCAGTTGCATGCCAAAACAGATCCCCAAAATGGGTATGTCCAAGCCCCAAATATCGGGACTGGGCATTGGTGCATTGGCAGTTGTGATGGAATAGGGACTACCGGAGAGGATCAGAGCTTTGGGCATTAGTCCTCGAATTTTATCGATAGAAATGTTGAAAGGATGAATCTCAGAATACACACCAGCTTCACGGATTTTGCGCGCTATTAACTGAGTGTATTGAGAACCGAAATCCAGGATCAGTACCATATTTTGCATTATTTACTACCTTACGAAGGGATTATTCTGCCGTTCCAGACCAATGGAGGTACGGGGGCCGTGTCCCGGGAAAACCACAGTATCTTCAGAGAGTACAAACAGCTTATGCTTGATGGAATGGATTATCTGTTCATGACTTCCGCCTGGGAAATCTGTACGGCCGATGCTCTGTTCAAACAGTGTATCACCGGAGATCAGGAATTTACCCGCCAACAGGCATATACATCCCGGTGTGTGGCCAGGGGTATGTATCACGCTAATTTTTGTAGCTCCCATTTCCACAATATCGGAATCGTGCAGCATAATGTCCGCTGGAGCGGGTTCCAGGGGAGTTCCCATAAACTCACTAAAGTTCTTTTTGTTGTCGATCAGCATAGGTGCATCAGCTTCATGAATGGCTACAGGACAGTGCAAATTGCTTTTGAAATACGGAATCCCGCCAATGTGATCTCCATGTCCGTGCGTGAGTATAATAACATGAACCTTCACCCCAAGGCTCTTAATATCATCAATCAGCATTGGTGACGGGGCAGAGGGGTCTACCAGGATGGCGTCTTTGGATTCATCATCCCACAGCAGCCAGGTATTGGTTTGGAAAGATGGTAGTAACTCATAAGCTTCGATTTTCAGCATTATACATCCTTTGTCTAGTCATAAGACAATCTGTGTTTACGAACTGTGTACAGGTCAGCCTTTCGGCACATGTATGTGGAACTGCCAAGGGCAGAATTGATTATCGCATTTCCCTCATTGGGCGCTTTGGGATGATAATACCAGAATATGCTCAAAGCCAGGTTTAAAAGGTCTGGATCATCACATCTGCCGGAAATAACTCCCAAAGGTCCGGTGATATCTAGCGCTTTCAGAGTGGTATCGGGTATCAGCTCTTCAATCTTCAGGTTCTCCGCTTCGTCCCTGCCAATGATCAGTTTGCATCCGGGACTAAGCCGAAAATGGCGTCCATACTTCAAGTATTCTAGGTCTTTGGGATCTGTCTGACTGTATTGCAGCAGGTCTTTCAAGCGCAGAGAGTAATTCCTATCCGTCAACAGGCAACCTCCAGCGGGAGCAGGGAAACTTTTTATGCCAAGCTCTTCTGCCAGTTCCAACTGGCGATATCTTCCTCTGCCGGATATATCCAGCATATCATTCTTATCCACCCAGTTTTCGGTGATAGGCTTTGTGTCTCGCAGATTTTTTTGGGATAGAGGACGCACCACAATATCCCGATATCCGCTAAGATTCGCCACGCGATTCATGGCGTCTTTGCGCTGGCTCATCGGACGCTGCCCCAATACTTCCCCGGAAATCAGATATTGCGCATCCAATTCATCCAACATGTCCCCGGCAATCCTGAACATCAAAGCATGGCAGTCAATGCAGGGATTCATGTGTTTGCCAAACACTACATCAGGATCTTGCATCATCTGTAGGTGTTCTCTGCTGATATCCCTAACAATGAGATCAATACCATTCGCAGCGGCAGATTCCAGGGCACGGTCGATGGGCATGTAAGGCGTGAGGAAGTAAACCGGGAATACTTTATAGCCGGATTTCTGCATCCATTTCACTGCCAGTAAGCTATCCAATCCTCCGGAAAACAAGGCGATAGCTGCATATCGGGATTTATAATTCATCATCATGTTTACTAAGCATTTATCTTAGAACTATCTGTCAAGACTTTTGCTTTTTCCACGTTCCCACATCTTATACGACAAGCTGATGCTCGCATCAGCGTTCTTCTCCTCCTCCTCTATACATCACATAGTACTGATCCAGATATCAAGCCGTTATCATCTAGTGCTCACGGGATGATCACTCGATGACATCTGCTTCGGTACGGCATTATCTTCAGAGTGAGCCGAAGGGATAAGTGAGGAAAATTCCGTTACTTTATCACGCTTATCTTCTTTATACTGCTACCATCCTTGCATTTCAAGCGAAACAGATATACTCCCGAGGCAAGGGGTTCACTATCGAAGATGAAGGTTTGCCTGACAGCGTTTACCAGATGCGTCTGCAAAAGCTGTCCCCGTATGTTATACATCTCCAATACAGCGTTTGTGGCTTGTGATACACTTGTGTCCACAGAGATTTGTGAGCCTTTGAAAGCGGGATTTGGCATGGGGTTATATAGGATTGCAAAGTCCGATACTGAAGGGACATGCGGATCGATGACAGGGCTTCCATCAGGATCGAGCAGAGCGATGTAGGCGTCGGTACCGCCAATGCTGGTTAGTATAATATCCCCAAAGGGCACTGAATTGTAGAAAGTACCGTGGGCACAGACATCGTAGTTACTGTCGAAAGCTATTCCTCCAGTCCAGTCATTACCGGTGTTACCGATGCTTGTAGCCCAAGTCCAGTTTCCGTTAGAATCCAAACTAGCGTAAAAGATATCCCAGTTTCCTACTGCGGTGATCTGAGTAACGCCAAAACTCAAGGTTTGTTGGAAGTTTCCGCTCACAAAAGTGTTTTGGTTGTTATCCACGACAAGGCACACTCCCGAATCTGATCCTCCTGCTCCAGCGCTGTTTGCCCATAGCCAGGTACCAGAGGAGTCTATGGCAGCTACAAATAGGTCTTGAGAACCGTTGCCTTGCAATACAAAGTCTCCAAAAGTACCATCAGTATAAAAATCTCCGGTGATGAAACAATTGCCGATTAAGTCCAAGCTGATATCCCAAACATCGTCATAATAGGCATAACCGCCAAAGGTTCTTGCCCAGAGCCAGTTACCGTCAACATCCAGTTTGGCTATAAATCCGTCATTGGCTCCATGGCTGTTTAGGGAGAGTTCCCCAAAACTTGCTATTCCGCGATAACGTCCAGTCAGGTAGATGTAGCCTGAATCATCGATTGTCACAGCTTTTCCCTCGTCATGATTTGTGCCCCCGGCTCGATTTGCCCACTCCCAGTTTCCATCTGCGCTTAGTTTTGCTAAAAAGCAATCAAAATATCCATAGGGTACAATCTCGATAGCTCCAAAACTTACCGTACCGCCAACGAAACCTGTAATGCAACTGCTCCCATCAGTATCTACAGCAATTGAATAGGCTTGATCGCCGTCGAAACATCCGGCTCCCGTAGCCCACAGCCAGTTGCCATCGCTATCGAGCTTTGCGGCAAAGATATCTTTATTTCCCTGGCTTTCCAATACAATATCGCCAAATATGGCACTGCTTTCAAATCCACCCGTCACATACACATTTCCTTCATCATCCACATCGATATCCAAAGCCTCATCGGGACCGCCACCTCCGGCTCTTGTAGCCCACAGCCAATTTCCGTCAGGATCAAGCTTGGCTACATATATATCCGTATCGCCATAACCATCTAAAGTGATTGTGCCAAAAGTGGTTGCAAGCTGGTAGAACCCGCAGATATAAACGTTGTCGTCCATATCACAAACGGTGGCTTGTGCTCGTTGCTGAGATACTCCGGAAATTTGGTTCACCCAATTCCAATCGTGGCTGTTTTGCGCATCAAGGGATATTGGTATCAATAGCATCACAAGCGCAAGATACCAAAACATTAAGCTTATCAAGCGTCGCATAAATCCTCCTTAATAGATGTGATCCTGGTATGGTTTATAACCTAACTTCAGTGGTTGGAGTAACAAGCCTTCAAC
>JAQWBI010000049.1 GCA_028706475.1 Candidatus Cloacimonadota bacterium | reverse complement strand
TCTCTTGATCGGCGAAGGTTATGGTTTGCTTTTCCATGAACAGCTCCTGTGTTGTTATAGAGACAATATAACCTACGCATCTGATTTGTCAAGTATTATTTATCTATACTTTTTGTCCACTTCTATGTGCAACGGTCTTATGAAAACTCACTTTATCCATAACCGTGTCTTTGGTTCACTTAAGCAAATGATGGCAGATATGGTAGATGTGTTTGCGGACTTGAAAAACGACACAATATCATCCTTGTGCCGCTGCAGCTATCTAGAATTATGACATTACAATATGAACTCTGTATAACATAGGTGTCTTGTTACTCCAGTGCATTGTTTAGGTCAACTTCACTGTGCTTCTCCTGTGCTCCATCGCTTGCCGAAGCAGATATCATCGGGTGTTCATCGAGTGAGCACTAGATGATAACGGCTTTATATCTGGTTCGGCACTGATTGAAACAGGGAGGAAGAATAGCAGGCAGAGTACGCAGATAGCGTAGATTTTTGTGTCCGCAAGATGGTGAATAATGGAGTAACAAGCCTTTACCTAATCAGAACTGGCCTCTTGCTCTGAGGCTTTTGGACTTCATTGATACTCAGTGCTGAGAAGCATTGGTGTGGAAAACTGCATTTGCCGCAAAGACCGAAGGTCTTCTCTTGTAAATGGCTCCGCTACTTCTGCTAAATAAGAGTTTGGCAGTCCAGAGATGGCAGCTGCAATTATCGTAACAGAGCTTTCCGATTGTAATGGAGCTTTCAGAAGCTTCGAATAGAGGATTCCGATCCTCCGAAAGAATGAGACGTAGCATCTGGAATGTTACGAGAAAACTCCTGCAGCATCGAAGAAAGAAGAGAGCGAACGCAGAGAAGTATCAGGCTTAAAAGAATGGGAAGAATTTCTCCAGCTTCACTATACTTGACAAGAAAAGCCTTCCCCTGCATTATGCACATCTATCGCAAATCCTTATAGGAAGAGACACAATGAGTTTTGAACATGAAATGAAAATTATTACAAAAAGCGTGGAGGAAATCATCCCGCTGGATGAGCTGAAAGGCAAGCTGGCAAAAAGTGCCAAGAGCGGAAAACCGCTCCGCATCAAATACGGTATCGATCCCACCGGTTTCGATATCCACATCGGCCATCTGGTGCCAATCCGCAAGATGCGGGATTTTCAGGATTTAGGCCACACCGGCGTCATCATTATCGGGGATTTTACCGCCCAGATCGGTGATCCCACCGGCAGAGACGATTCCAGACCTCCGCTCACGCATGAGCAGGTGAAGATAAACAGCGAAAAATATATGGATCAGCTCTTTACTATTCTAAAACCGGAACAGACAGAGATCCGCTATCAAAGTGAATGGTTTGGCGGCATGGGTATGGCAGACGTGCTCAAGCTTTTGGGTAAGTTTACCTTAGCACAATTCATGGCGCACGATACCTTCCGCAATCGTTATGAACAGGGGCTTTCCCTGGGCATGCACGAGCTGATGTATCCGGTCTTGCAGGGCTACGATTCCGTGGCCATCGAAAGCGATGTGGAACTGGGCGCAACGGAACAGAAGTTCAACATCCTCTGTGGGCGCGACATGCAGCGTTATTTTGGCATGGAACAGCAGATCGCTGTGCTTTCGCCAATCCTTTTGGGCACCGATGGTGTGAATAAAATGGGTAAATCCCTGAATAATTATATCGCTGTTTTTGATGTTCCTGCGGATAAATATGGCAAAGTGATGAGCATCCCGGACAGCCTGATTATGAACTACTACAACTATGCCACATCCTACGATACAGACCGCTTGGAACAAGTAAAGCAAGAGCTGGCAAAAGGCACCAATCCCATGGTTTTGAAGAAACAACTGGCGTGGGAGATCGTGAAGCTATATCATGGTGAAGAAGAAGCACAGAAGGCGCAGGAAGGTTTTGAGAACCTCTTTTCAAAAAAGGAAATCCCGGAGGATATACCGGAATATGAAGTTAGCGAAACCAGTATGAAATTGGCACAACTATTGGTGCAGAGCGGATTGTGTTCCAGTAACTCAGAAGCCAAGCGCTTGATCCAAGGCGGCGGGGTAAGTCTGGATGGCGAAAAGATCAGTGTATTTGATGCCGAGGTGGAGATCAGGGACGCTGCAATCCTGCGTGCCGGCAAACGTAAGTTCTTGAAACTAAAGAAGGTTTAGGGTAGGAATTTGAATCTACAAAGTATTATCTCAAACACTGCAATCATTTTGTTGGTGTTCTACAGCATCATCATCCATGAAGTGAGTCATGCCTTTGCCGCCTTTGCTTTGGGTGACGATTCGGCACAGCGGGCGGGGCGCCTTAGCTTCAACCCTAGAAAGCACATCGATATCTTTGGAACTGTGATTCTTCCCTTGATCCTCTATTTTAGCGCCGGTTTTATCTATGGTTATGCCAAACCCGTGCCGTTCAATCCCTACAATTTTCGAAATCTAAAGCGTGATTCCGGGCTTACTGCGCTTGCTGGTCCGGCTTCAAACATCCTCATCGCCATCGTGCTGAGTGTTATCTTCCACTTGCTGGCGGCTTTTCCGGCGCTACAGCATGTGTTGTGGTACGTAATCTTTCTAAACCTGCTTTTGGCTTTCTTCAACCTCATTCCCGTGCCACCCTTGGATGGATCCAAGGTGCTGGGTATTTTCCTCACGGATGAGGCTTATTTTAAGTGGACGGCGCAGGAACGCAAGGGGATGATCTATCTTTTTGCCTTCATTATTATTTCCAATCTCTTGGGACTCAACCTGATCGGTAAAATAGTGCTGCCTCCGGTTACTTTCATTATGCGGCTGATGGGGTTGCCGCTGTAAGCTTGCATCAGAACCTCAGCAGATAACAAACAAAATATATATATATATATATGGAGAAGATATGGACCTAAAGAAAGTTCAAAAAATGATCGCTGAAAACGAGGTGAAAGCGATCGACCTGAAGTATGTCGGCCTTGACGGCAAGTGGTATCACATCACTTTCCCGGCCAGAAGATTGGAGAACGTGCTATCTCGCGGCGTGGCCTTCGACGGCTCTTCCATCCCTGGAATGAGAAGCGTTGAAAGTGGCGATATGGTTTTGATGCCGGATATCAGCACCGCACAGATAGACCCCTTTTACGAAGTACCAACATTGCGTATGATCTGCTCTATCTGCGATGCTGATACTCGCATCGGCATAAAAAAGGATCCCCGCAGTGTGGCGCTGAGAGCCCATGAATACATGAAAAGCACCAAGATTGCGGATATATCCACATGGATTCCGGAGCTTGAGTACCATCTCTTTGATACTGTGCAGTTCTATTCCGACAGCTTTTCCAGCGGTTACAACATCACTTCCAGCGAATGTAAAGATGCTCTTCCCGAAGACTATGACGACATGGATGGTGTAAGCCGCCAGGATATTAAAGGCTACCATGCAGACACTCCCTTCGACCGGTTCTACGAGATACGTCAGGAAATGGTAGATCACATGGAAGAAGCAGGCATTAAAGTGCGCTACCATCACCATGAAGTGGGGCTTTCATCGCAACAAGAGATCGAAACAGAACTCTTGGAATTCCCCAAAATCTGTGATGATACCATGGTAATGAAGGACATCATCCGCAGAACGGCGCTGGAATATGGCCTTACCGCCACTTTCATGCCCAAGCCTGTCTTCAATCATGCCGGAAACGGAATGCACTTCCACATGATGCTGCACAAAAACGGCAAGAATATATTCTATAAAAAGGGCGGATATGCCGATCTCTCCAAAGAAGCCATCTGGTTTATCGGCGGCATCCTCTATCACGGCCGCGCCCTGGTGGCATTCACCAATCCATCCACGAACAGTTTCAAACGCCTCTTACCCGGATTTGAAGCACCGGTAAAGCTCTTCTACGGGCTTGCTAATCGCTCAGCTGCCATCCGAATTCCCAAGTATGCGAACAGCCCGGAGGAAAAACGCTTTGAATTCCGTACGGGAGACGCAACCTGCAATCCCTATCTGGCCATGAGTGCGATTCTGATGGCAGGTTTGGACGGCATTAAAAACAAGATTGATCCTAAAAAGCATAACTTGGGGCCCTTCGATGACAATGTATTTGCCTGGAGTGAAGAGAAAAAATCCAGCCTGTTGTCCATTCCCGCCAATCTGGCAGAAGCTATGCAGGCCCTGCAGGACGATCATGACTTTTTGCTGACCGGGAATGTATTTAATGAAGAGTTGATTAGTAGCCACATCCAGCTGAAACTAGCAGAACATGAGGCGATGACGGCACGTCCTCACCCTCATGAAATGATGCTATACTATAATCTGTAAAGAAATAGGAACAATACTTGCATTGAAATACTGATAAATCTAATCCGACAGAGGATAGCCAATGAAAAGATCAATAGTGCTAATACTATTGAGCCTGATGTGCGGGCTCGCTTTTAGCTCCGAAGCAGAAATATCTCCGACTTCGTTCAAATCTGCTTTTGAGATTAGCCACCGAAGTTCACAAAATATGGACTTAGAGTTTCATCTTCCACAATTTCAGGTGACACCCCAAATGGTGGGCTCTCAAAGCTTCCACCGGATAGAACTACCCGGTGCAGCTACACTGATGCAAAGTGGTATGCCTGAATTGCCCGTTATCACCACTACTATAGCTATTCCGTATCAGGGCACTGTAAATGTAGAAGTGTTATCATCAGATCAGAGTATTATCAGTGAATTCAATGCTTACCCTCTGCAACAAGGGTCGGAGCTGGAAAGCCCCAAATCCTTCATTCAAAATACACAATATTACAGCAGTGGCGGGCAATATCCCGCCGCTGCGGTTGAATACAGCGATCCCATGATCCTACGTGACTTCAGGATTATCACTCTGCAGGTGAATCCCTTTAGCTACAATGCAGAAAGCCAAGAACTTACGGTGCACAACAATATCTCTCTGCGCCTGAGTTTCGATGCTGAACCGGGAATAAACGAATTATCCGCACCGGTGCAGTATATATCTCCCGCTTTTGACAAGACCTATGCTTCGATTATTCAGAACTATGACGATTATAGAGATCTGTTGATAGCAAACACTCCACCCCGTTATCTGATAATCCATGGTCAATCCTCGGACAACCTGTTTAATGTTGCTTTGAACGCTTATGTTACCTGGAAGCGTCAAAAAGGTGCTGATGTAGATGTAGTTCCCACCGGTTCATCTGGGGCAGGATCCAATACTTCCAGCATCCAAAGCTATATTCGAGGTCGGTACAACAACCTGGAGACGCGGCCGGACTACGTGATCCTGATCGGAGATACCCAGGGCAGCTTTCCCATTCCAGCATTCACGAACAACTCCGGTGCTACCGACTATCCTTATACGCACATGAACACTGGGGATATGCTTGGCGATATCTTTATCGGCAGAATCTCTGTAGCCGACGTTAGCCAGTTTCTGGTGGTACTGAATAAGATCTATCTATATGAGAAAGATATCAATGTGGATCAGGCAGATTGGCTGAACCACATGCTCCTAGTTGGCGATAACGATCCTTCCGGAATATCAACCATGTACCTTAGTAAATACATCAAAGAGATGGCCTTGGAGGTGAATCCGGATAATACTTTCACAGAGCTATATGGCCCAACCTTCAGTGCATTTACCACAGGCATTACCACCGCGTTTAACGAAGGTATCAGCTTTTACAGTTTCCGCGGATATATAGATTTTAGTCCACCCTCTGCGGGCTCTCTGTATAATGGCCAGAAACTGCCACATGCTGTCACTATCACTTGTGCTACAGGAAACTTTGATTCCAGTAGCCCCTCTGAGACAGAGGATATGATACGTCAAGGCACCACTGCTGCCCCGAAAGGAACTGTTACTGCCATCGGTATGAGCACATCCAGCACTCACACTACATTCAACAATGTCTTGCATGGTGGTATCTTTGAGGGTATTTTTGCCCGGGATATGCGTACCATGGGTGAAGCTGCCCTACACGGCAAACTGTATATTAATCAGATCTTCGGTATTTCATCCCCATTAAACGCAGAGAAATTTGCCCACTGGTGCAACCTGATGGGAGATCCTACCATGGAAGTGTTTACGGGAATACCGGATCAATTCCAGATGCAAACCGAAGGTGAGATTCCCTTAGGACTAAAGCTTTTGGATGTGGCAATCACGGATACTCTTAGTCAAGCCCCGGTGGAGGGTGCGTCTGTAGTGCTTTCCCTAGATTCCGACATTCTTTCCCGTGGTTATACCGATGCAGAGGGCAATGTGATCCTTGTTCTTCCAGACACTATGCTTGCCGGAGAAGCCATTATTACCGTTTCCAAGCACAATTATAAACCCTT
This sequence comes from Candidatus Cloacimonadota bacterium, assembly GCA_028706475.1. Taxonomy (NCBI): domain Bacteria; kingdom Pseudomonadati; phylum Candidatus Cloacimonadota; species Candidatus Cloacimonadota bacterium. The sequence goes on along the minus strand of JAQWBI010000049.1, from coordinate 3,638 downwards.
GCAACGCTATATCAATATCGTGAACGTGCCTACTCTGGTTGCAGGCAATATCGTTATCGATGACGCCACTTCCAGCTTGCCAAACGGGGTAGCCAATGCCGGTGAGACTGTGAATGCATATTTTGGACTGCGCAATACCGGGCAGGACACTATATCCGGTATTAGCGGAACCGTGACTTGCGATAGCCCTTGGATAAACATCCCGAACCCAGCCATCACTTATGGAGATATTCCCGGCGGAGCTACTTTGGACAGCACAAATCCTTTGGTGATTGAGCTTAGTCCTGCCACTCCGAACGGCACAATGCTGCGCATCCACTTGAATCTCAGTGCTGGAGAGGGAAACAGCTATCAAGTATCCGAATTCATCTCTGTACAATCTCCAGTTATCGAGGTATCCACGCAGACAATTTTCGGAGACATGGATGCAGATACCGATTCTGCGGCTCCCCTCAGCCCTGAAGACGGGATACTCGATCCCGGAGAAATGGCTCAATTGGTTTTGGGATTGAGCAATGCAAGTACGGTACCAGTCACTGGTCTTTCTGCCAAGCTCTACACCCGCAACGACTTGCTATCTGTGCAAAGTGATCTGGCTGAAGTAGGCGATCTCAGCGAAACCGGACAGATCAATACAGTCACTTTCTCAGTCTGGCTCAGGCCACAAACCCTCGTTGGAATGCAAATTCCCCTCTATGTGAAACTATATAATGATGCTGGATTTGAGCAGATCGTGGATTTCAGTATTACAGCGGGTAGTCCTGATTCGGACAATCCTCTGGGTCCGGATGAATACGGTTATGTGATCTATGATGATACCGACGGCGCACCCGACGAAATTGCGGGATATAACTGGGTATCGATCTCCCCGAATAGTGGTGGCTTTGGTACTCCTCTGCCTATCTCCGACATTCTCAATGGTTCTGATGAAGGTGATCAAGTGGGAGCCCAATCTCTGGCAGTAGTAGATTTGCCCTTCCCCTTCCGCTTTTATGGCAAATACTATACTCAGATTACTGTTTGCTCAAACGGCTTTATCGCTTTGGGTGTAACCGAGAACGCCGAATTCCGTAATTTCCGTCTGCCCGGCGCTATGGGTCCCAGCCCGATGATTGCCCCCTTCTGGGATGATCTCGCTACTCACTCAGGAAGCGGGATATACACCCTCTTCGACCGTCGTAACCATGCCTTTATAGTTGAATGGAACAACCTCCTAAACGGAGGTAATGGTACATCTCCAGAAACCTTCCAGGTGATCCTGTATGACCAATCCGTATATAACACCAGTTTGGGCGACGGCCCCATCAAATTCCAATATCATACTTTTAATAATGTGGATTCGCAATCCGGCTCAGAGCACGGCAACTATTGCACCATAGGAATTGAAGATCACACCGGTACCCGCGGCTTGGAATATACGTTCAACAACACTTACCCTCAAACCTGTGCTCCGCTGAGCAGTGGAAAAGCACTGTTCATTTCCAATGTACCCACATATTACGAGGCTGCAAACTTGTTAATAGCAGAGACTTATACCACAGACCCGAACAATGTGATTGAACCCGGAGAGTTCGTGAATATGGGCATCCTGCTGGAAAACACCGGAAACATCATAGCTGAGGACATTATGGCTACTTTGAGTACGGACAGCCCCTATATAAACTTTATCAACGCCAGCTCGGACTATTTTCCGCTACAGCCGGGAGAAAACGGTGTAAACCGCTACGCCTACAGATTTACTGTAAGCGAAGACTGCCCTTCAGATGAGCTGATTAATTTCAACTTACATGTACAAACCGATGAAGCGGAATGGAACCATGCCTTAAGCATCAGGGTGGAAGCGCCCAAATTGCGTTATCACTCTTATATGATAAACGATTACCATGCCAATTTCGATGGTGTGATCAATCCCAGCGAAGCAGTGCAACTGATTGTGAACCTGCAAAACACAACCGACGTACAGGCTAGCGAGGTCACAGCAACTCTGACCAGCGAAGTACCAAATCTGGTAATAGGCAATCCCCATATTTCCGGTATCAACGTCGGTGCCAATCAGATCATGCAATTGGCCTTCAATCTGGATTTCAGCGGGGTTGATACATCTCTGGAAAACATACCGCTAAACTTCAGTGCTTATCCCCTGGGAGGAGAAGGTGCGGAAGCACAGTTGAATCTGCCTTTCAATCAACCCAATGTGGCACAAAATTTCGATTTCAGCAATGGCAATTTCGTTTCTGAGACTGGCTGGACCTGGGGAATTCCCCAAAACGTGGAAGCCCACAGCGGCAGCAAGGTATGGGGCACCAACCTTCAGGGACAGTATCCGATCAACGTTCAATACCATCTCTACACTCCCCGCTATACTCTGGAAACGGGGAGCCAGCTAAGCTTTATGCACTATTATGGCACCGAACCCGATTTCGACGGAGTGAACCTTGCCATATCCACAAATAACGGTAATAGCTGGACTATCCTGACACCTGCAGGAGGATACGACAACACCGCAATAGTGGGATTGAACATGGAAGCAGGTTGGACCGGCAACAGCAATGCCTGGGTGCCAGCAACCTTTGACCTGAGCGCTTACGACAACCAAGAGGTTATGTTCCGTTTCCGTTTGGGCTCAAATGGTGCCACCAACGGCATCGGCTGGTATATAGACGACTTCTTGCTTACAAATGTGAATCTGAAAACCGGATTCCTGTATGGTTCGCTATCTGCCAGTTCCGGACTCGATCCCGCCAAAGCTACCGTGATGTCCACGAGCAGATATGCCACCAGACCCAATTCTGATGGTAATTACAAGCTCTTCCTACCCAATGGAACTCACTCGGTTTCGGCCTTAATGGAACATCACCAAAGTTCAAACTACAATAACTTCCAAATCTCGCCCGAGAACCCGGTCGTAAGCACGGACTTCGTGCTAATCGACCTGCCGGGAGTAAGTGAATTGGATTACGAGCTCAGCGAAAACTCGGTGGATTTGGAACTTTCTTGGCAAGCTCCGGTGGATCCGGTTCTGAGCATTAGCGGATACAGAGTATACAAACGCTTCAATTCCGGTCCCTTCGAACTGGTTCAGGAGTCCTCTGCTATGTCATTCAGCGAATCCCGTCCTCAGATCGGTTATTACTATTATTACGTGTGCGCCGTCTATGCTGGCGAAGAAGGGACTCCTTCTCAGACCTTGCTGATCGGAAATCCCTATTCCGACACTCAGGAAAACGAGAGTCCCTCACTGGTTACCGGTCTTGCGGGGAACTATCCCAATCCCTTCAATCCCACTACCACCATCGCTTTCAGCCTGGCTGAAGCGGGTCCCGCAAAGCTGTTTATCTACAACATCAAGGGACAGTTGGTACGGCAATTGGCAAATAGCGATTTCAATGCCGGCAAACACTTTCTAGTGTGGGACGGCCGTGATAACGGTGGGCATCCGGTATCTTCCGGATTGTACTTCTACCGCTTGTCAGCAAGAAACTACAGCAAGACCCGGAAGATGATCCTGATGAAATAGTATCAACCCTCCATAATACACAGCCCCGGATGCTAATTACGGGGCTTGTTTACTTTTACGCAGCAAAGTGGAAGCGCCGTCTCTCTCGCCTCTCTGTACTTTGAGCAGTGCCGAAGCAGAT
>JAQWBI010000048.1 GCA_028706475.1 Candidatus Cloacimonadota bacterium | reverse complement strand
CGAAGGTTATGGTTTGCTTTTCCATGAACAGCTCCTGTGTTGTTATAGAGACAATATAACCTACGCATCTGATTTGTCAAGTATTATTTATCTATACTTTTTGTCCACTTCTATGGGCAACGGTCTTTGAGGATGATTATCCAACAAGGAACGATTTATCTTGACGAAAAAAGTATAGCGGTAAATATAGGATAGATTTTATAAACGATTCCCAAAGCTATATGTATAGGTATATGGCATCTCTTTTTGCCAATCTACAGAAAATCACAAGCGAGGTTAGAGCAGTGAAAGACGTATTCCAAATCCTAAACCAGATCGATGGCGGCGTTGTATTGGATGCTGCAACTGGGCGGGGTGAATTTATCAATATTCTGAAGCAATACCTGAAAAGCTATACCCAGATAATCGGAGTGGACTACTCGGAGAAAAGCGCAGCCTATGCACAAAAACTATTTCCAGAAAACAATGTGGAAATCTACCGCATGAATCTGGAGAATCTACCCTATGAAGACGGCCATTTCGATACTGTGTGCACATCGAACTCGCTGCATCACTTTGAAAACCTCGATAATGTGCTAGCAGAGATGCTGCGGGTACTAAAGCCAGGCGGTACTTTCATACTTACAGAAATGTATGCCGGGGGAAATCAGAGTCAACCGCAGCTAACTCACGTTTTGATGCATCACTGGGTAGCAAAAGTAGATAGTCTGAGCGGAGTATATCACGACAGTACATACAGCAAAGAGGATCTCATCAGCATTGTAAAAAAGCTGAAACTGCAAAAGATCCATATAGAAGATTTTTATCCGGAAGTGGATGATCCCAAAGATCCCAAAGCAACTATAGTGTTGATAAAGAACTGCCAGGATACCATCAAGCGTCTGCAAGCGCTGGGCGATTATCCTGATCTGATACAAGAAGGCGAAGCGCTGATCGAACGCATAAACGAAATTGGATTTGCCTCAGCGTCGCGCATCCTGATTACGGCTCACAAACCAAAAGGAGATAAATAATGCTAATAGAAGATGATCTGTTTGCTATGACTCAAGCTCAGCTGACGAAGCTGGCCAAAAAAATATCAATTCCCGGAAACACTCAATATAAAGGCACTGAACTGATATTCAAGATACTGGAATTTCAGGCTGCTCAGGAAGGTTTGGCCTTCGTAACCGGCTGTCTGGAAATCATGGAAGATGGGTTTGGATTCTTGAGGTTTCCAAACAACAGCTATCTACCCGGCAAAGATGATGTGTATGTATCCCTCACGCAGATCCGCAGATTCAGCTTGAAGAATGGCCACATGGTCTCAGGGCCGGTGCGTTCGCCCAAAGAAGGAGAGAAATACTATGCCCTGTTGCGGGTGGAAGCTGTGAACTATATGTCTCCATCCGGATTACAGGATATGCGTACTTTCGATGAGCTAACACCCTACTACCCCACCGAGCGATTGAACCTGGAATTTGATCCAGAAAACTACAGCACCAGGATCATCAACCTCTTTACTCCCGTGGGCAAAGGTCAACGCGGTTTGATCGTAGCTGCCCCCAGAACGGGGAAGACTACCCTATTGCAGGATATTGCCAATGCCATCCTCAGCAATCACCCGGAAGTATATCTGATCGTGCTGCTGGTGGATGAGCGCCCCGAAGAAGTAACCGAGATGAAAAAAGTGTTGAAACCAGGTAACAGCGAAGTGATATCCTCCACTTTCGATGAATCCCCCAAAAACCACACCAATGTAGCTGAAATCATTCTGGAAAAGTCCAAACGCATGATCGAACTTGGTCAGGATGTTGTGATAGTATTGGATAGTATCACCCGCTTGGCCAGAGCATACAACAACATTACTCCATCCAGCGGAAAAGTGCTATCCGGTGGTATCGATGCCAATGGCCTCATCAAGCCCAAAAAGTTCTTTGGTTCCGCCCGTAATACAGAAGAAGCCGGCAGCCTCACCATCATCGCCACGGCTCTTATCGACACAGGATCGAAAATGGATCAAGTGATCTTTGAGGAATTCAAGGGAACCGGTAATATGGAACTGGTGCTGGATCGCAGTATTTCGGATATGCGCCTCTATCCCGCTATCGATCTGGTAAAATCCGGTACTCGCAGGGAAGAATTGCTGCTTACCAAGAACGAGATCAACCGCATGTATGTTTTGCGCAAATACCTCAAGACAATCAGCCCGATCCAGGGTATCGAAACTTTGCGCAAACAAATGAAGGCTTCCAAGAGCAACGATGATCTCCTGAATTCAATGAGTAATTGATGGAATTAACTGCCCCAGGCGGAGACTTAAATAAGATCAAGTACGCCATCACCTATGGTGCGGACGCGGTATACTGCGGGTACAACCTCTTTGGATTACGCGCTACTGCAACCAATCTATCCAAAGACGAACTGAAGGAAGCCATCCACTTTGCACACGAACACAATGCCAAGCTCTACCTTACTCTGAACGCCTATCTGAAGAATTCCGAATACGCTCAACTGAAGGAATTCTTACTCTGGTTGAAAGATAGCGGGATCGATGCAGTGATTGTATCCGATCCCGGTGTGTTCAGTATGGTAAAGAGTCTTACCGGCATTCCCATTCATATCAGCACACAAGCTAATGTGTGCTCTGTAGCTTCTGCCCGTTTCTGGTACGAGCAAGGGGCAAAACGCATCGTAGCAGCTAGGGAAATGAGCTTCTCAGAGATATTGGAAACCAAAGCTGAGCTACCCGACCTGGAAATCGAATGCTTCATACACGGCGCAATGTGTGTGGCATATTCCGGACGCTGTTTGCTGAGTGCATACTTCAACCGGCGCAGTGCAAACAGCGGAAGCTGTACTCAGGTATGTCGCTGGAAATGGGCTCTTACGGAACAGGAGCGCCCCGGTGTGTACCTTCCGGTGGAAGAAGATCAATATGGCAGCTATATTCTAAGCTCGAAAGACCTTTGTATGCTGGACAGGATTCCCTTGCTAAAACAAGCGGGAATCGATGCCGGAAAGATCGAGGGACGCATGAAGAGCGAGTATTATGTGGCGCAAACCTGTCGCGTGTATCGCAAAGCAATGGACACATCCAGCCAGGATACCGCTACTTGGGAACATCTGCATGAAGAGCTGGAAAAGGTATCTCATCGCCCTTATTGGGAAGGCTTTTTCGACTTTCCAGATGGTGATGCGGGAATCATTGAAAAGAGCTTTCAAGGTTCTTATACCTCAAATAGCGAGTATTGTGGAAAAATAATTGCACATGAGAAAGGGAGAATGGTTCTCGACTGCCTGGGAAAGATATCCCTAAACGACACTATCGAACTGGTTTTCCCGGACATCAACCAGGATATCAGATTACGCGTGAGTAAGATATATGATGATGACAACCAAGAACTGGAATGCACAAGGCCAAATGCATACTTTAAAATCCCCCTGGCCGAGACAAATGTGGTAGGAGCATTGATTCGCCGATGCGTAGATTGATTGTATTTCTTATCCTGATCCTACTATGCGCTGTGGGGCTGAATGCACAGGTTCGCAAGGACTTCCAGAATCTGGAAACACTATTTGAAGAAGGCAAAACGGCCGACCTGCAGAAAGAGCTAAAGGACTTGAAGCCAAATAAGGATGAAGAGCGCGCTCTAGTGCTGTATCTGGAAGCAATGCTCTGCAAAAATATAGCGGATACTCAGACCCGCTTAAACTCATGTATCGAGAAGTATCCCAAGACACCGTATGGGCAAATGGCAATGCTAGAAGTTGCCAAGATCCACATTTTAGAGCGCGAGATGCAAAAAGCAGGAACTCTTTTGCGACGCATCAATTCGCCTGATATCGTGGATCGTTTCTATTGGATCGCAGTAGTATTTTACTGGCAGGATGACTATTCTTCGGCAATAGCAAATGCCGAAAACTACCTCCGATTGAGTCCCCAGGGAAAAGAAGCTGAATCCGCACACTACCTGATAGTGGATTCCTACGTAAGCCAACGAAAGTACCAAAGTGCTATCTCCAGCCTTGCTAACTTACAACATCTCAAAGAATTTGACCGTCAGTATTATTACTACAAGCTGGGCATGATCAATGAACTGAATTCCAACTTCAAAGAAGCGCTGAAGGCATTCCGGGAAGGTTATGAACTGGATAAATACTCCCAAGTTGCTTTCGACATAGAGGAACGCCTTTTCAATATGCGCAGTCGGACACCATCCTTGGATCTCAGCTTCTTGTATCCATATACACCTCTGGATATCCCAGTGGAACTGGCTTCGGATAGTCTTGATACTCAAGTGGGAAGCGTTCCTGAAGTATCGGAGAAACTTCCTCCTCTAAACCTGCCTCCCATCGACGAATATCTCCCCATCAAGTTGATTTCCAAACCGTTGAAGGGCTTCTTTTTGCAAGCCGGAAGATTCTCTGTGAAAACAAACGCTGAACGCTTGTGCCGCAGCATCAGAGATATGCAGATACCGGCATCATATTATGAGGACAAAGACCAAGGTAAAACTACCTGGGTTGTTCTGGCAGGTCCTTTCAGTAGTCGTGAACAGACAGACAGTGCCAGAGCCCGCCTTACTAGTAGCGAAATTAACAGCTTTATCGTTCAATATTAAATGGATAACACCAAGCTCACTCCTATGCTTCGCCAGTTCTATGAGGTGAAGAAAGCACATCCTGACAAGCTGGTACTCTTTCGGATGGGAGATTTTTACGAGACTTTCTTTGAGGATGCCGTAAGCGCATCCAAAATCCTGAACATCACACTTACAACGCGCAACAAAAGCGACGATAATCCCATTCCTCTGGCAGGTTTCCCCTATCATGCCCTGGACAATTATCTTGATAAATTGATCCGAAGCGGCCTGAAAGTAGCTATCTGCGAACAGACTGAAGATCCCAAAAAAGCAGTGGGACTGGTGAAACGGGAGGTTACTGAGATTATTACTCCCGGAGCAGTGCTGGATCAAAACCTCTTGGACAGCACAGCCAATGTGTTTCTAAGCACGCTTTACCGCAACGATAAGCATAAACTCTGCGGATTGGCGCATTTGGACCTCTCCACAGGCGAGTTCTTTTTCACAGAACTACCTGAAGAAGAGCTATACAACGAACTTCAACGCCTCAAACCCGCTGAGATCCTGGTCGATGACAGTGCCAATGAGGCATATGTGAAAGGCTTGAAGATAGAACACAATCCAGCCATCAGTATCTTTGACAATTGGCAGTTTCAACCTGTTGAAGCCAAAGCGCTTTTAATGAAGCATTTCGGCGTTAGCAGCCTGGAACCCTTCGGAGCCCACAACCGGCCTGCAGGAGCTACTGCGGCTGGAGCAACACTGGCATACGTGATGAGCCTCTATAAGGTACCTCTGGCCCATATTACAACTCTGAGATACTATTCATTATCTCAATACATGCAGCTGGATGAGATAAGCCGACGCAATCTTGAACTCGTCCGCAGCATCCGTTATGGAAACCGCCATGGCAGCTTGCTGAGCATAATCGATCAGAGCCAGACTCCCATGGGTAGCAGGTTGTTGCAACAGTGGCTGCTACACCCCTTGATTGAGCTGGATCAGATCCTTGCCCGTCAAGCCGTTATCTCCGCATTCATGAAGCAAAGTGCCTACCTGAAGGATATCCGGAAGTCTCTGAAAGAGATAGGAGACATCTCCCGGATCGTATCCCGCTTGGGATCTCTGCGCATAAACCCCCGTGAGTTGCTTGCCCTGCAGAGCTATTTGATCAGCGCAAAAGACCTGAAGCAGAAACTTAGCATCTTTGCAGAAGAGCTTTTTTCAGAATGGATCGCACTACTAGATACTTTTGACGATATTGACGCTATGATCTCCGCATCCATAGCGGAAAACCCTCCCAATACCATCACAGAAGGCGGTATATTCAAGAAAGGCTACCAGGATGATCTGGATGAGCTGATGGAACTGGTACACGACGGCAAGAGTTGGATAGCCAGATTGGAAGATGATGAAAAGCGCAAGACCGGTATTCCCAGCCTGAAAGTAGGCTACAACCGCGTGTTTGGCTATTACATCGAAGTTACCACTACACACAAAAGTAAAGTCCCGGATTACTATATTCCAAAGCAGACCTTGGTTAATTCTGAACGCTACATCTCACCCCGTCTGAAAGAATTCGAAGCTAAAGTGCTCTCCAGCGAAGAAAAGATAAAAAGTCTGGAGTATGAACTATACAAGGAACTACGTGCCAAACTGGCCTCTCACCTGCCCCGCTTGCAAAAACTCAGCGACGCCATTGGGGAGATTGATGTATTTAGCTCTCTTGCTTTTCTGGCCTGGCAAAACCACTATTGTCGCCCGATCTTCACGGAGAACCGGGATCTACAGATAGAAGCCGGAAGACACCCCGTTATCGAGAAGCTGATGGGTGAAGCGGAATTTATCCCAAATGACACTCATCTGGACTATCCCGATACATGCATTGCCTTGATTACTGGACCAAATATGGCAGGTAAATCCACCTATTTACGCCAAGTGGGACTCCTGGTGATCCTTGCTCAGATGGGTAGCTACGTTCCCGCCAAGTCCATCCGGATGCCGATATTTGACCGGGTATTTACCAGAGTGGGCGCTTCGGACAACCTCGCCCAGGGTCAGAGCACTTTTCTGGTTGAAATGATCGAAACTGCAAATATCCTGAATTCTGCTACTCCACAATCTCTGATCCTGCTAGACGAAATCGGTAGAGGAACCTCCACATTTGACGGACTCAGCCTGGCTTGGGCGATCATCGAACAGATTCAGAAGCAGATTAAAGCACTCACTCTCTTTGCTACTCATTATCACGAACTCACAGAGATGGAGAACATCTATCCTGACGTCAAAAACTATAATGTGGCAGTGAAGCTTTACAATGAACAGATGATTTTTATCCGTAAGATAGAGCGAGGGGGCGCAGATCAGAGCTATGGCATTCAGGTAGCTCGACTGGCAGGAATCCCCAACCGGGTGATCCGCAGAGCGCAGGAGATATTGAAGAATCTGGAGGAACACGAGATCAGCCCTCAAGGCCTTAGTAAAAGCCTGCGGAAAAGACTCTCATGCAGCACTCCCCAATTGGAGATATTTGAAGTAATGATAGATAAAGCCAGTAAACACGATGGTATAATAAAACAATTACGCGAACTGGAGACCGAAGAATTGAGCCCAATTGCCGCATGGCAACTGCTTAGCGATCTCCAAAAGCAAATCTTGGGAGAATAATGAAACGCAATACAATCCTCGCCATAATAGCTCTGATGCTTTTTGCCTGTGCCGGTCCTCGGGAAGATACTGCTGGGATCATCAATTCCGAACGAATCTCTGCCACGGAGTTTATCAATACATACAGAAGCTTCACGGCCAACTTTCAGCTTGAAAACCAACGTATGCCTGTCAACGAAGAGAAGTTGGATATCTACAAGGAAACCTGGAACTACCTTACTCGTAAAGTTGTGCTGCAACAGAGCTTCAAGCATTACAAGATCCAAGTAAGCGAACAGGAAGTTCTAGACACTCTGCTTTCAAATATCCCACCTTTTATCCTGAACAATCCTACTCTGATGATCAACGGTAAATTTAGCCATGACCTCTATAACCAGTCATTGCGTTACGACAGTCCTTTGAATATGTCAGCCATCCGCAAATCTTACCTGGAGTCTTATGTACCTGCTCAGAAGCTGAAAGAGAAGATGATCGACGAAGATCTGGCAAACAAAAAAAAGAGCGGTCGAATAGCCGAAATAGCGGTTAGTAAAGCGGATTTTGATCTTGTGATCTTCGATCCCCTGGCCATGGAGCCAATACTGACAGACAGCGAGATCGAAGCATATTATCAGCGCGATCTGAAACGTTTTGCCATGGATCCCATCTATAGTATTAAATACTTGAGCTTGCCTGTAACTCCGCGTGATGAAGACAAATCCTTTACCGCTGCCATTGCGGACAGCATTTTTAATCAACTAAGCTCCGGCAAGAGCTTTGAGACTGTTATTCAAGAAAGACAGGAACAACTGCCTGGTTTGAGCTTACTGGATCCGGGTTTTGTGTTGATAGAGAATATTGATCCGAGGATCCTGCCTATACTGGAGATACTGCTGGATAACAAATATAGCAATCCATTGGCTATTGGACAAGGTTACGCAATCTACCAAAAGCTTCAGCGCAGTAAATCCATGCTAAGCTACCGGGCTCTGCAGATCCCCCCCATTCTATCTCCAAATACCATAAACGCCCAATACAGTCATGCCCTGGCAGCATTGAATCTTGCCAGGGAACTGGGCATGGAAACCACCGCAGATGAGTTGGGACTGACCCTTGATATCAAGGATAATCTCTCAGTTAAAGACCTCTGGTACGGCGATAAAGTAGTTGTTGAAAACGTAATCAGTAAACTGATGAATCACAAGAAAGGTGACTATCTGGATCCCATTTACTCCACCATCACCGGAAACTGGTTGGTGATTCAGCTCACTGAAAACCAAGTTAACCGAGTGTATCCTTTGGAGAAAGTGAAGCACATCATTGTTCCTGAACTGACGGAGATGAGGCAACAAAGTATGGCGCGGCAGAAAGCCGAGAATTGGTTAAAGGAAAACCCCGACCTGCGCGTAGTAAGCGGTAGAGACAGGGTACAGCAATACCAGAAGAGCGGTATAGATAGCCAATACGCAGGCAAATCCTTGAAACTCGTGTACCTCAGGGCTATTGATCGGCATCTGAGTAAAAAGAAACCTGAAGTAGATAGTATCGGTGATCTCTCTGTGATACTAATCCCAAGGCAATATTATCCTGCAAACGGTGTCAGCCCGGATCGAGATTCTCTTAGAGATCTGTACACCAAACAAAAGGACCCCAATTGGTTTGAAAAATGGCTGCATAATCAGATCAATAAAGCCAATATCCGGGTTTTTGTAAATCCATGAACGATGATTACTTCATGAAGATAGCCCTGGAAGAAGCAGAGATAGCCGCAGGAGAAGATGAGATTCCCGTAGGAGCATGCCTGGTAAAGGATCAACACGTGATCCTGAGAGATCATAACCGTACCAGGCAAAACAACAACCCTATGGCCCACGCTGAAAAAATGATCCTAGACCAAGCTCAAAACATGGATTATAAGTATCTGCAAGATTGCACTTTGTACATTACTCTTGAACCCTGCCTGATGTGCAGTGGCATGATTATCCTAAGCCGAATAGGAAAAGTGGTATTTGGTTGCTACGATCCCAAATCCGGTGCTGCAGGATCCATATACAACACACTTTGGGATAATAGCTTCAATCACCGTCCCGAGATGATACGGGGTGTGCTGGCTCCAGAATGTGCTTTGGTCTTGACAGATTTCTTCAAGAAAAAACGTTGAACATAGTTGTGGAGAGTTGCCGGAGCGGTTGAACGGGACGGTCTCGAAAACCGTTGTATCCTTTCGGGTACCCAGGGTTCGAATCCCTGACTCTCCGCCATTAGTTTCTGGAGTACAGATGCAGATTATCCCCAGTAAGATTGTACACAAAGCCTCACTGCTCTTCGGTTTGGAATCCTCTGCTCATTTCTATGCCCGCAGTCATCTCCATTCCAGCGCTAATGTATTCCGGAGTAACAACACTGCGCTCAAAATCTGCCTGCAAAGCACTGCGGATCAGGTCTCTGACCTTCGTGAACGGATCGGTTTTGCCCACCATCTGCAGAGTTCCGGTATACACACTCAGTGCTTTCTGTCATCCATAAACTCAAATCACACAGAAACTCTCGAAGACAACGATAACACCTACTATTGTTATGCCTGGACTTGGATTCAGGGAAGCACTATGAACGACATACACCCAAAAGATTTGGCGCTGTATTATGCAGATTGGGGCAGGCTTGCTGCAGAATGTCATAAAGCTGCCCAGGGATTCAACGGTAATAGTACACTCAGTTGGTATGATGAATGGCAGGATTAATACGATCGGTTGTTATATCCTGATGTCCAAGCTTGCTTCAAGGATATGAAGACGAAGCTGGAGCATTATCCGGTCACAAGAGCAAACTTCGGCTTTATCCACAACGATATACACCCCAAGAATATCCTGCTCAGCCCATCTGCCATGCATCTTATAGATTTTGATCGCAGTTGCCGCCATTTCTTCGTGCAAGATATTGCCAATGCTATATATAGCGAGTACTCACGCATTGGATTTCATTCAAAACACAAGGCGGCCTTAGCGGATATGCTTAAGCTTTTTGTGAAGCCTTTCATAGAATCCTACATCGAAACTTATCCTACACTTGCAGAAGACCTTATCGCTTTGGAGCAGTTCATTATGTATAGGCGAATTGTGATGTTTGCTATCTTCCACGATGAAGTAAAAGCTGCAGCTCCAGCTTATTTGGAAGAGTTCAGGCAGGGTATCGTACAGAATACCAAATTCCTTCCTTTCGATACTTCAGATCTATTATGAGATTTATGTTTCCGAATGCTTTATTTACGACCGAAGATGGATATACCTATACATCCGGAGATAATTAACCATAAATATGGGAGAGACAATGACAATACCATTATCGCCCTGCGGCATCGATTGCCAAATCTGCGATGCCTTCAAAGCTACTAATACAAACGACCAAGACTTGTTTAAAAAGCTGCAAGATAACTACAAGCAGCAGTTTAACAAGGACATCGCCATAGAAGATCTTGCTTGTGACGGTTGCTCCTCTGTAGGCATACACATAAGCTTCTGCGCTGTGTGCGAAATTCGCGTTTGTGCCATCTCTAAAGGCTACGCTACTTGTGCCGAATGTTCAGATTTTCCTTGCACAAAAGGTAGTTTTATCTGGACTAGCAACTCCGTATCGAAGGCCAATCTAGAAGCATTGCGCAAGGATTAGGATATACTCTTAACACGTCTACATTCCCGGTGACATCATAACAAATCCTGATCATTTTCCAATAAACAGGAAGAACCTCAGCATAGAGGGCATTTACAGGCTCACCTATTCTGATTAGCAATTTCCTGTATCTCGCTCTGCGTCATCCCTGCCTTAGCAAGTATCTTGCAGATGAACGCGTCTCACCCATTCTCGGACCATATATACTTCGTCGATCCCAAATTGTATACATGCTGAGACAATACTTGTGCCTTCAGATACTATGCTATTCACTACCATACTCTTATAAGATTTAGAGTAGCTAACTGCTTTCCTGACTGTGCGTTTCATTATTCATCCTCACTATTTGTGTTGGAGAGTCACCCTTTTAAGTATACAGGCAAGTCCGTTGAAGATAGTACAGAGGAGAACGATGGATAAGTTATTGTCATACAGAACGATGGTTAATCCAGCCTATGGGATAAAGGAGGTGGAGTTT
>JAQWBI010000047.1 GCA_028706475.1 Candidatus Cloacimonadota bacterium | reverse complement strand
GCACTCTTTTTCTTGACATCTGCAGGCATCCGTAAACTTTATATCCGGAATCAGCATTTTGTGGGTTTCAAAAGTCTAATACTATCTCATACAAGGAGATTGACACATGGAGCAATTCCGTATTGAGAAGCATCCGATT
This sequence comes from Candidatus Cloacimonadota bacterium, assembly GCA_028706475.1. Classification (NCBI taxonomy): domain Bacteria; kingdom Pseudomonadati; phylum Candidatus Cloacimonadota; species Candidatus Cloacimonadota bacterium. The sequence continues at coordinate 13,282 of JAQWBI010000047.1, read as the reverse complement.
TTGGATGTTTCGGAACTGGACCTTGTAAGCTTCTATTTTAACAATACGAAACTGGAGGCCCGTAAAGGGGAGATGATTTCCTCGGCATTAATCGCCAACGGCATCAATGTATTTGGTCATCATCACAAGGATGGAAGTGCGCAAGGCATATTTTGCGCAAACGGACAATGCGCAAAGTGTACAGTGATCGCAAATGGAATAGCTGTAAAATCTTGCATGACTTCAGTAGCAGAAAACATGATTGTGCAAAGCGCTGAAGGCTTGCCCACGCTGGCTGAAGATGTGGAACCGCAAGATTTTGAACCCATCGAAGAAGTAGAATGCGATGTCCTGATAATCGGGGGAGGCCCCGCAGGATTATCTGCCGCTACAGAGCTGGGGAAACACAATGTGAATACTCTATTGATCGATGATAAAAATGCTTTGGGCGGTAAACTGGTGTTGCAGACACATAAGTTCTTTGGCTCTGAAGAAGACAGTCGAGCGGGTACCAGGGGACACGAAATCGGTAAAATACTGGCTGAGGAGCTAAAGCAATACTCCAGTGTGCGTACATGGGTAAACAGCACTGCTCTCTTTGTCTTCAGCGACAAAAAAGTGGGAGTACTGAAAGATGGTGTGTACAAGCTGGTAATTCCCAAAAGAATCCTGAACGCAGCCGGAGCCAGGGAAAAGTTCCTGCGTTTTCCAGGCAATAAGTTGGCGAGAATATATGGCGCTGGGGCATTTCAGACATTGGTAAACCGAGATCTGGTGCGTCCTACCCAGCGGCTCTTCATAGTGGGTGGCGGCAATGTGGGGCTGATCGCTGGATATCATGCCCTGCAGGCGGGAATAGAAGTTGTGGGATTGGCAGAAGCAATGCCGGCCTGCGGCGGATATAAGGTTCACGCTGATAAACTGCGTAGATTAGGAGTGCCGATCTACACTTCGCACTCAATTCTTTGTGCCAATGGGGAAGAGACTGTGGAGAGCGTAACAATCACGAAAGTGGATGAACACTTCAACGCTATTGAAGGCACCGAAAAGTCTTTTTCCTGCGATACCATCCTGATTGCGGTTGGTTTAGATTCCCTATCCGAGTTTGCTCTCCAGGCAGAGATGGCGGGCATCCCTGTCGATTCTGCCGGAGATGCTTTGGAGATCGCAGAAGCCAGCTCAGCGATGTTTAATGGTAAGATAGCCGGACTGAAGATAGCCAAAACCATGAAGGGAGACTCTGTGGAAGATATCCCCGAATCTTGGTATACCAAGGCGGAAGTACTAAAAGCACATCCCGGAAAGATAAAAGACTATCAACCACTTGGAAAAGAGAGAGGAGTAATGCCCGTGATCCACTGCCTCCAGGAAATACCATGCAATCCTTGCACCACTGTGTGTTCGACAAATTCCATCCAAACCGAGGATGGCAGTCTGTTGGCTTTACCTCGCTATACCGGTTCATGCATCGGTTGTGGCAAATGCCTACTTATCTGCCCCGGATTGGCTATCACACTTGTGGATTATAGAAAAGACGCAGAACATCCTACTGTGACAATCGCTTATGAGATAACAAATATAGCGGTTAAAGAGGGCGACAAGCGAATACTCTGTGACATCAATGCGGGTGAATTAGGTGAGTTTGAGGTAGTATCAGTTATGGAATACAAGAAAAAACATACTTCCTTGGTCAAGTTTCAGGTTCCTAGTGCCATAGCACGCAAGGTGGCTGGGTTCAGAGTACAGGATCCCGCGGTATCGGCAGCGCTGCCGGAAGCAATCGTTCAAAAGAGAATGGCAAATGATGCAATGATTTGCCTGTGTGAACGTGTAACTGTGGGTGAGGTAAGGTCTCTTATCAGAAAAGGTATCAATGACTTGAATCAGATAAAAGCTATTACCAGAGCTGGAATGGGCCCTTGTGGGGCAAAGACCTGCGAAGTGATGATCAAGTCTCTGCTACGCGAAGAAGGCATCCCAGTGTCTGAAGTGGTACCCAATACCAAGCGTCCCATCTTCGTGGAAGTGCCATTGGGAACATTCCCGGATGGAGGTAACAAATGATTTATGATGTAGTAGTAATCGGAGCTGGAGCAATAGGTATTCCCGCAGCATTGAGTTTGGCGGAAAAAGGTCAGAAGGTATTGGTTATTGAAGGTGAACATTCTCCCGGGCAGCAGAACAACAAAAAAGCAATCGGGGGAATCCGCGCTACACATTCAGATTTTGGCAAGATAATGGTATGCCTGCGATCAATCGAGATTCTGCGTGATTGGAAAGAAAACCGTGGAGACGATATTGGCTGGATGAGCAATGGCTATTCGTATCCTGCTTATAATGAACATGACGCCAAAATACTTCAGGACCTGATGAAAGTTCAGCATAGCTATGGATTGAATATAAAGTGGTTGAGCGCAGAAGAATATGAACAACTGGTACCCGGAATAAGGATGGACAAGCTTCTGGGTAGCACATATTCTCCTGAAGATGGCAGTTGCTCTCCTTTGTTGACCACCAATGCATATTACTTTCACGCCAAACAAGCAGGAGTGGATTTCCGCTTTCAGGAATTGGTAACAGGAATCAAGCATGATGGCAGTACTGGATGTGAAGTAATAACAAATAAAGGTAGTTATAAAGCTGGAAAGGTAATCAACGCTGCGGGGAATCATGCCCGTGAGATCGGAAAAATGACCGGAGATGATCTGAAGGTCTTTCCAGACAACCATGAAGCAGGTATTACCGAACCTGTGGAGAGATTCTTTGGCCCAATGGTGATTGATATGCGCAAAGCACCGGGCAGTGCTAACTTCTACTTTTATCAAAACAATGAAGGCCAGGTAGTATTCTGCATCACTCCGGATCCCCCGATATTGGGTATAGATAACCGTTCCACTTCAACATTTCTTCCGATGTGTAGTAAACGAATGATAGAAATCTATCCACGCCTGCGTAACCTGAAGGTTCGTAGAACATGGCGGGGTCAGTATCCAAATACACCTGATGGATTCCCAATCGTTGGTAGAAGCGAACAAGATGAAAGCGTGATCCACGCAGTAGGTATGTGCGGACAGGGATTCATGATGGGTCCCGGCATGGGAGAGCTTTTGTCCCGTATGACATTGGAAGAATTGAGCGAAGATGATTTACGTGTTTTAAAGAGCTTTGATCCCCACAGGGATTTTAGCGCCGAGGAGGCTTTTAAATAAAGCCATTGACAGGATACCCCTATTCCGCTCTGCTGACACAAACAACAAATGGAGAATATGGATGCCCATATACAAGGTGCTTGTGGCAATCTTGGTTCTGGGAACCTTGTTTGCACACATTGCTTATGCGCAAACGATCAAGCCCAGCAATCTGGAACGTTATGCCTATCAATACATCGTTGAACTATATGAACGAGGAGCCGGGGAGAGACTGTCCCGTGAGATAAACAGCTTTCAGGCACGTTATCCCCAAAGCTATTATAATAAGCATCTGCGCTTTCTCGGGGCGAATCTGGCCTTGGAACAAGGGTTGCACGACGAAGCATTACGCATTTACAACGAACTCCTGACAGAGGATCTGGAACTCTCTCTGCGCCATAATATCTATCTGTATCGGGCTATGACTCTGATAGTTCAGGAAGACTACTCTGCAGCCATGCACCAGATCCAGATCCTGGAATCCGAGACCAAGGACACAGTCCTTTTGGCTAGGGCAAACCTATACCGGGCCAGGTTGTATCGCAGACTGGGTCAATACTATAGTGCCATGCTATCCTATCAATACACGCTGAAAGAAGCTCCTGAACCTGAGATTGAATACGAGTATTTCGAGGTTCTGGTTAAACTGCAAAAAGAGGAGGAAGCCAAAGAAGTGTTGTATGGCATCAATGAGCAAAGCCATATCTACACTAAAAGTAACGTTGTATGGGCAAAGTACCTTTTGGACAACAATCGCTTCCAGGAATTTGATGAACACATGGCTAGGATTCCGACAATATTGAACGATCCTCAAATCCAGCTATTACGCATCCACAAAGCCATTGCCGTGGATAATTTTGGCGAGGCAGCTGAGCTATTGTCCAAAAGCGATGCCCGAGGTTCCCACTTCGACTATCTCCGAGCATTAGTCCTTGTAAAAGCAGGAGAAACACAAGCGGCTGACAGCATCTTTGCAACACTTGTGAAGCAGTCCGAACCGGAGATAAAAGTGCTCAGCTATCTGGAACGGCTCAAGATTCTGTTTCAGAAAGAACCGATGGCAGCTATGCTTCAACTGGGAAGCTTTATCGATCAGCCTCAGAATGATTTGATGAAAGCGGAACAGCTCTTCACAATGGGGTATTTCGCTTACATGAAGCAGGATTATCCGGAAGCTTTAAGATACATGGCTCAGGCAAGAAGGGAAAGTAACAAACGTCTGCTTTTAGCAGACATTGATCTCTATATAGCCCAGGCTTGGCTAAAGGTGAAAGACAATTCCCAAGCCTTAGCAAGTTTCAATCGTTACTTGAATCTGTATCCCACGGGAAAAGATAGAGATGCTGCACTTTACTATCTGGGATTCTTGTATCACGAAAGCAAAGATTACCGGATGGCAACATCCGCATTTCAGCAATTGATAGAAAGTCATCCCAGATCAGCATATTTACCCTCTGCCAAGTTTTATCTGGCAGAGATGGATTTTTACATGGCAAACTACAATCTGGCTTTGGACGCTTTTCTGGAGATTGTGAAAGCAGAACCTGAAAACTCCGATGCGATCCTGAGAGTGGCTCAGATATATTACTACTCCGGTGAATATGATCATGCCGAAACTTGGGTATCGAAACTGAAACCCATTTACGATTCCCTGATCTTGGAAGGGCACATTCACTTTAGCCGAAAAGACTATCAAACAGCCTTGCAGAAGTTTCAGACGGCAGAAAACAGCACTGAAGACAAGCTAAGGAAAAGTGAAGCAAAGAGCTATAGAGCACTGTGTCTGTATCAGCTAAAACAATACACTGAAGCTTCTCGACTATATATGGAACTCTTCGAAGGTCAGGAGAGTCCGGATACATACCTGTATCTGGGAGCCAAATCCGCATACGCTGCCGGGGATTACAACCTCGCCCTGGAACTCTTTGATCATTTTCTGCAGACTTACCCTGATTCGCAATACTACCTCCCCGTGCTGGCTGATGTAGCAAACAGCTATTTCAACTTGGGAAATTATCACCAAGCGACCACCGATTACATGAACATACTGCGTCGTTTCAGAAATATTCAAGACTTCAACGATGCCGATCAAGCTCTTCTACGAGAAGTCTTTACCGGCTTGGACTTCTCTCTGTCCCGAATCGATGATCCAGCTCCGAGTATGGAATTGATGGAGATGGCAGATTCCTTCCACAGCGAATATATCCGTTTTGAATTATCCTACTTACTCACAAAGCTCTATGCCGGGCGCGATATGTGGAATGATGTCTTGGAACAAGCCCAAAACCTCCGCAGCGAATTCCCCGACTACAAGCGCAATGATGTGGAGATGTTGATGGCACAGAGCTTGATAAACCTGAACGAGTATCAACAGGCAGATTCATTGCTCAGTAATCTCTATTCCGATACTCAGGATATGCAGGCACTGATCAGTTGGGCTGAAGTGGATATTCTAACAGGTAACTATGATGATGCAATAAACAAGTTCCACGACGCACTACAACAGGAACCCAGTCCAGAACTATGGTACAAAGCCCTTTCAGCATCAGTTGCTGCGGGATTTATAGACTTTGAGCAGCTTTGGGATCTGGGTGCCGAATACGAAACGCAAGTTCACGCGTCGAGCATCCTGAAGCTGGATTACCTGATGCATAGCCAGCATTACGACGAAGCGGATCTTCTTGCGGAAGACATCATAAATAACAGTCCGAGCACGCATGACCATGCCACTGCGTTCCTGAATAAAGCACTTATACTGCATAGAATAGAAAACTACGAAGCAGCCATCGATGAATTGGGGAAGATTATGATGATCTTTGGTGATTTTCCCGATATCCAGGATAATGCTGCATACTATACAATTCTTTCTTACTTGAAGTCAGGTGCTACCGAAGAAGCGCAAATGCATTTATGGGATTATGCTCCCTTGCTTTCGGAACAGCATCTTCAAGAATTGAACACATTGATGCAAGATGAGGAGCAGGAATGAGAAAACTGAGTCTCTTCATCGTCCTGTTCATCTGTTCATTCCTTTTTGCTCAGATCCAGGTTCTGCCGGATATCGAAGTTAGCGGAGAAAGCCAGGTAAAGATCTTTTTGTACAAGAAAGCGCTACCATATAGCAACGATAGTCTCATGAACGACAGCCTGCGCACTTATCTGCCCGAATCACTTCCGGTAATGACTGCAAAGACGACTTCTGACAAGGCTCCCGAACTGCAGCATTACATTCACGCACAGGCTAGCAGCCGGATGAAGCTGGATGCGGATTACAAGTACAGCCCCGATCATGAAAGCATTAGTTCTCTGGGTATAGCAATGTCCCTGTATGCTCCCAAGAGTGATTATGTCTCAAGCCATTTCCAGGGTTCAGGAGCATTCCGGTTGATCTCTGGGGAGGACGTGGCACTGGATTTGATTCGCCTGGATGCAGAAGGAAAGTCACTAAATAGTAAATACTTGGCTGCCGAACTCTATATATTTAAAGACCGATACAGCTTCAAACATTTTGACCTGAACAGGATGTCAAATACCTTTGGTATAGACTTGCTTGATCAACGCAACCAGAGTCTCGAGCGCGAACACAGCAGTGCAAACTTTGTGCACAGTAGTGTACTGAGTTTTCCCGATTTTGATTGGGGAAACCGAGGCTACTTCCATACGGGGCGCAGCAGTTGGCATAGCTACGCGGAATTCGATGTCACAAACTTCGATAAGGGCTCTATGCACTTGATGTATGATGGCCGCCATTTCATACCTGCTCCTGGATTTAACTTGCGCTACATAACTGATTACGATCAGCAACTCAGTATAGTGAACAGCCCCAGTATTCAGATCAATCCCTATGCGGGTGTGCTCAGGGCTTACCGATGGATATATATACCTTCCAAACCGAAACACACTCTGATACCATTGGATTTCAGCATCCGTTTGGAGGATGTCCTTCCCGTAAGCACAGAGTCTTTTCTGCGCAGCTTCGCGGTTGTAAATAACAGTCAATATAGGATTAACGATGCACTTCTTACAGATAGCAACAATCCTAAAATTCCGATGTCATATTACGACGATGTATTTATAAATACCAGCACAATACACGCGGGTTTCGGCCAGGGAAGAGTGGTTTTCGACCAATCGCTGAAGCTTAGTTTGGCCTATCTTGCACAGCAGGACTGGATCAGAAAGCCATACAACTCCCTTTTACAGGCAGAATCCGCCTTTAGCTTCAATCAGTACCCCTATTCATTATCAGTCTCAATGAATCAATACTATTTCAGCGTTGATCATCTACAGCAGGATATGAAGGAGGTATTTGATCTCAGCTTTGAAGGAGCGTATGAGATTGAGCGTTTTAGCAAATTGTACTTACGGTGTGAGAATGTTCTGAATTCAGACATTAGAGCGTTCAACAACCTGCCCCGACAAGGTGTTTCTATCAAAGCTGGAATCTACCATAGGTTTTAGGCGGTATATTTGAACAAGTTTCAACGCATATTGCGCAATCTGCTAAAAGCCATGTGTTCCGAGTACAACGGTATTCAAGTATTCCTGTATCCTGGGACGATATTTTACTGGCTGTCCGGCAGTGATTTACTGGAGTCATTCAGCTCTTTGATGACCATGCGAATTCATTATCTGCCTTTGGTTTTCTTTACTGTCCTATTTGCTTATGTTGCATTTATGGTGCTGAAGCTATACTGTACTTTCTTTGAGGGACCCCACCGCCTTTTCCCAAAGCGGCTTAGCGATTTCTGGGATCATGTGATTAATCTGCACCTTTATCTGTTTGTGACTCTCATCGTTCTGATGGCTTTCTACGTCCTCAGCAAATTCCTGAGCTATTATTATGGGATCAATCTACCGCTCAGGCAGGGAGTGTGGTTCTTTTTCCGCGCTTTCACCGTGTTTCTGATTCTTTTTTACTTCCTCCGATCGATGTGGATCAGCCCTTTTCAAAAGCGGGATTTCAGCCTCAGGCGCAGTGAAAGACACTGTCTGGCATGGATGTTACGTCATCCTTGGATTGCTTTGAGATACAATGTATTGATGCTGGTGCTAGTATTGGCTGCAATCCGACTGTATCTGATCCTGATTGTAGTGATTATCAGCCCTGCCTTGAGTTTTCTAAGTACTTTAAGCGGCCAGCAGCTATTCATTGAACTGATACCGGTTATTAGTATGGGAAGTATATTCTTTAATGTGTTTATGCTGTTTGCTGCCTTTATGCTGTCCAATCTCTTTTTCTATCCAATCATCAAACTTGGTCAGAGGCTGTTGCTGACAATGCATCCAATCTCCATCAATCAGGTGAATAATGCCTAAAACGATAAGGAAGCCAAACGCAAGCAAGAGACACAAGATAAAGAAGATAAAACGCCGCCGTCCCCATTTGGGATTATTCCTGGTTGCAGGCATCACCACAGCTTTGATTATGTGGGCTCTCATTCGGGAACCAATGCCTGCACCCCAGGATTTGGAGCAGATAGTTGCCCAAGAGATTATTGAACGAACCGCAAAGCCGGTATCCAGCGAGAAAAGAGAACTGCAAGATAATAGGCAAACAGATGAAATAGCAAGCTCTAAACCTGCTACCGGCAGTCATGAAACAGCTCCCAAGAAAGAGCAGAAACCGGAACCGGATAAACCAAAACCCGGTGAAAGCGAACTTGATCTTGTAGTCCGCAAAACCTCTGAGAAACTGGGAGTCCCCATTAGCGCTACCCACCGGAGGAAAGTGGAAAACATCGTATGCTACTCACTTCCCATAGACAGAAGTCAGATGGATCTCACTTATGCAAACATGATCTTCAAAGGAGCTATGGAACATGCCGGTGCTGCTTTGTTGGAAGGCAAGGATAACCACAATAAACACAGCCTTGCATTTACCAAAAAAGGCATCCGTGAAAGGTACGAACTGGATATATATTACGATTCTTCAGTATATCAGAGTAAAACTGATACCAAGACCATTACCATAGTGATCGATGATTTTGGTGCTATCGACGGAAGCCTGCTGGATGGTTTCTTCGAGCTTGATCCAGAGATCTGTTTTGCAATATTCCCGGATGAAAAGAACAGCGAATCCACCATGCATCGTGCTACCGCTCAAGGGCGAGAGACCATTATTCACGTTCCCATGGAGCCAATTGGCTATCCCAGAGTGAATCCGGGTTCAAACGCCATCCTGGTACAGCACAGCGAAGAGAAGATCGCCAAGATTCTGGACCATTTCAAAGCCAAGCTGCCGGATTGTATCGGAATAAACAATCACATGGGAAGTTTGGCAACCACCGATCCCGATGTGATGCAAGCAGTGATGAACGCATTGAAGAAGCATGACATGCTCTTCTTGGACAGTCGAACCACAAACGTCTCCATTGCCTATCAAACCGCACAGAAATCGAATTTGAAAACCTTTCGGAACGACATCTTTTTGGATAGCCCAAACATCAGCCAATCTACCATGGAAGCGAAATTGAACCGAATCCTGGAATTGGCCAGTGTACAGAATCATGTGATTGCCATTACACATTGCCACAATAGTGACAAGTTGGATTATCTGAAAAGCATATTAAAAAGGCTGAAAAAAGCCGGATTCACCTTGGTTCCGCTGTCTCAAATCGGAGAACGAAACATACCGGAGATATTATGAACTTTTTGCAAACAGTATTATTGGGTTTAGTCCAGGGGCTCACGGAATTCATTCCCGTCAGCTCTTCCGGACATCTGGTCCTGGCTCAGCACTTTTTGGGTATAGAAGCCGGAGGAGACATCAGTTTTGAAGTCTTTATGCATCTGGGAACTCTATTGGCTGTGTTTATCTTTTTCCATCGGCAAATCTGGGATCTTATCATTTCGTTGTTTTCCTGGAAATCCGGACTAGATGGCGAAACTCACCGCAAAAACCGCTCGATCATTGCATATTTGATTATTGCTACTTTGGCTACTGGACTCTTTTATCTGATCTTTGACGACATGCTAAAGGGAGCCTACGATAAGCCACTGTTTGTGGCCATAATGCTACTGATCACTGGTATCCTGATCTTTGCCTCCGACTTTGTGAAAAACACTTCGGTACCTGCCTCAAACATAGGTTTCATAAAGTCTGTTCTGATAGGTTTGGCGCAAGGTATTGCCATTATTCCCGGTATCAGCCGCTCCGGTACAACTATCACCGCTGCACTATTTTGCGGAGTGAAACGCAAGGATGCTGCATACTTTTCTTTTATGTTATCCATTCCTGCCATCCTGGCTGCAAACATCAGTGAAATGGGATCGCTCATGGCCCTGGATATGTCGATTCTGCACCTCTATATTACCGGTTTCGTGGTTTCATTTATCAGCGGATACTTGGTGATAGCATTTCTTATTCGCCTTATCCAATCTGGTTCACTGAAGTATTTTGCCTTTTATGTGTGGTTGGTCTCCGCAATATCCATTACTCTCTTACTGATAGGATAATGGAAAAGCCCGATAATAGCGCTCTTGCTTTTGATGCTTCCAAAGTGAAGCTGGGCACAAACTATCTGCTGGTGGGCAGTGATCCCTATCTCATCGATAGAGTGATCAGCCAGATTAAGCACTCTTTGAAAAAGAAAAGTGAAATCGATGTTAGTACAGTCTATGGCGATGAAGTGAAAGCCACCGATTTAGGCGAATACCTTGATACCTTCACCATCTTTTCCAGTTCCAAACTGGTGATCATAAAGAATGCCGAGATGATGTTGAAGAAAGAACTCGAAGTGGTTGCGGATTACTTCAATTCTCCTTCAGACATCCAAAGCCTGATAGTGGTTACGGAAAAGACGGATGCCAAATTCAATGCTTGGAAGGCGATTCTCTCTGGATCAGTGAAGGTTATATGTGATCCACCGAAGTTTGTTAGTGAGATTCGCAACTGGCTTTTATCTGAAATCCGGAAAGAGGGTAGAAGCATGGAACCTATCGCTATCACGGAATTTACAAACCGTGTGGAAATGGATTACCTCAGCGCTGCAAATGAACTTGCGAAGCTCCTGCTCTTGGTGGGAGACCGCAAGCAGATTACGGCAAAAGACTTGCTTACCAGTCTCAGCGGAAACAGAGCTGGAACTCAGATCGATTTCTTCCGCGCAATGGGTGGCAGACAAGTAAAAAGTGCTCTGGAATCCTGTGCATTGATGTTGCAAACGGATGTGGAACCGCTTCAGATATTCTTTAGTATCTACCGTTTCTTCATGAATCTGTATCGGATCAACTTACTCCGGGAACGGCACCTTTCTGATACTGAAATACAGCAAAAGCATATATCGGATATTTACTATAGTCAGCGCAAAGAGTATCTGGATTTTGCCAGAAAATACAGCTTGAATGCCCTGGAAGCAATCTTTGGCATTCTTTTGGAGACAGACTCCTTGTTAAAAAGCAGTCTGGCTGATAAAAACCTGCAAATTGAGCTTTGCATCATCCAAGCGTTGAATACGAAATGAAACAAAGCGGTATCCTGCTGCACATATCCAGCCTTCCCAATAGCTTTGGCATCGGAGATTTGGGCCCCGCAGCTTATGCTTTTGCTGACTATCTGGAACGCGAAGGGCACACTATCTGGCAAATCCTGCCATTGAACTATCCTGGTTACGGCAATTCTCCCTACAATCCCATATCTGCATTTGCCTACAATGAATACCTGATAAGTCCAGAGCTACTATTGCAAGACGGCCTGTTATCAGAGAATGAACTGCTTTACTTACCTCTAAACAGCGTTGTGGATTTTCCTGCTGTTCACCAGGCGAAAGACCTCATGCTTTCCCTTGCAGCCAAGAGATTTCTGGCTCAAAATGACATTCAAGAATTCGTTCAGATTCATGCCGGATATATAAAGCCATATCTGTGCTTCGCCTGGTTGTGCCATAAGTATGGCAATTCAGAATGGTACACATGGGATAATGCTCACAAGCATTACAGTAATGAGCTCTATGAATATTGCTGGAATGAACCGGAAGTACTTCGTGCGGCTGCATTACAGATGATCTTTATAGATCAGATGAAGCGCTTGAAACAGTATCTGAAGCAAAAAGGTATCACTTTGTTTGGTGATATGCCATTGTACCTTAGTTACGAGAGTGCTGAAGTATGGGCAAATCAGCATTTGTTCGATCTGGATGGTTCAGGCGCTAGACTCAGCGTTGCGGGTGTTCCTCCAGATGTATATGCCTGCGAAGGACAACTTTGGGGAAATCCTACGTATAAATGGGACAAATTGCGGGACGAGGGCTTTTCTCTCTTTAGCGACAGGATTGGACAAGCTCTGGACTTTCTGGATCTATTGCGCTTGGACCATTTTATCGGCTATGTAAACTACTGGAAAGTGGCCTGCAATAATGGCATCCTCCCTGATACAGCAATCAATGGAGCATGGACAAAAGCTCTACCGCAAGACTTATTCAGTGTTTTGACCGAAAGGTTTGGCACAGATCGTCTGGTTGCGGAAGATTTGGGGATATTGAACGAGGAAGTATGTAGAATCAGGGATGAAATGGGTTTACCCGGCATGATCATTCTGCAATTCTGTTTCGAAGAGAGCGTGCCCAATGTGCAAGATTATCCCTCTGATCGGATCATCTATACCGGAACGCACGATAATAACACCACAAGGGGCTGGTGGGATGCTTTGCCAATTGATTCCTCATCGCGGAAACATCTCCAGGAGTTCTGTCAAATACATTTGGATGGCCTGGTGCCAAGCTCTGAAAACATTGCAGAAATTATAATGGAAACTGCCAGGCGGTCTGGTTGCAAGCGTATGATCTTTCCCATGCAGGACATTTTGGCTTTGGATGAGAAAGCCAGAATGAATATCCCGGGGACAGCTTTGGGAAATTGGCAATGGCGGCTTGTAACCGAGCTTTCCGAAGCTCCGACCCGAAACTGAGGATTCAGATCGTAACGGAGCTTTCCGAAACTACGAAGATGATGCTAATGTCCATGGAGGATTGCAGACGTCTTCGTCTACATAACTAATCTTTCCTACACCTAAGTGCTTGGAAAATGGAGTGTCGCTAGCGAGAAATAGTTCGTATGTCATTATCCAGCTTTGCGATACCCTTTTAGAGCAGATATGGATTTATCCATCTCTTCGA
>JAQWBI010000046.1 GCA_028706475.1 Candidatus Cloacimonadota bacterium | reverse complement strand
CACTGCGAGCGTCCTTCGATTTCAGTCGCTGCACGCCATATCCTTGCTCTGACTTAATCTTGTCCATAAGAGTCTCCTTATTTCTGATAGCTTACTCCTATGGTCATATGATACAAACTTAAAATAATCAGAACAAATTAAACATAAAAACCCCGGTTCAAGCCGGGGTTTTTTCGTGAGGTAAACTTCCATAATTCGGCATTTGATACAAAATCAAATATAGCAGGATAACCCTGAGGACGGCATATCATAGCAAGGGTTCGTAGCTTTAGCAAAGCCCTTCGCAGTGTGGACACGGCATCTTGCCGTATTGAATACTCTAGCATATAGACTAGCCCTTAGTACAATGATTATTGGTTGATTCGGACACCCATCCTTTATGCCCTTTGCTTTATCTTGATATGAACCTGATATCATCGGGTTATCATCGAGTGACGATTGCTTGATAACAGCTTTATATCTGCTTCAGCACTGCTTGAAGCAGAGAGGATGCACACAGATGACGCAGATTCTATGTTTGTAATGAGTTGAACTCGGATAATACGAAAGATGGAGCTAATTCGGCAAAGACATAATTTACCCACGAAAAATACACTGCCGAATGGACTTCAACTGCTTTTGCTACACTTGATCACAGGAAGTCGAAAGAGCTGCAAAAAAATACATAATTCAAAACCTGGATAGGCTCTTTCAACTCCATATTACTTCAGTGTATTATATGGGTTAACAGATCAGATCGGCTTTGAGTAGCATCTTGTCCCAATCTATGTCGTAAACAGCAAAGGTAAAAATGTCGTTCTGCGGAATGGCATCCAGAGCCACGAATACTTGTTTGCTCCAAGGCAGCAATTCCACCCTGTACTTTCCGTTGATCACGGCTTTCAGACAGCCCTCCATAGGAGTATGGAGAAGGTACCGCTCTACATATTTGAGTACCCAGTAGCGCTCTGAACGCTGAGCCGTTTCCCTCAGAAGTAAAAGCCGTTTATCGATAACCGGAATTAGTTGATCCAGGTCATCGGTGGTAAAAGCAGGAACCTCTTTGCGAAGGAATCCCACTACCTGCATCTGGTTTACTAAATCCACAAAACGCCGGATCGGACTGGTGACATGTAAATATGCCTCTGCGCCGATACCGGGGTGAAATCCTGCTTCTGTACTCAGATAGGCTGTGCTGATTTGCCATTGCTTTTCTTCATCATAGATCTGCTTGATGTTCCGGTATAGCACTGGAATATTGTGCTTTATAGTGAAATCCGCAAGGAAGCGGTTGTATAGAATCATCATTTCTTCGATCATCCTGCGGGAGGGGCTGAAAAGATCAATTCGCTTGAACTGCAGCTCTTGGGCATCTGCTACCAGATTGTATATATATCGCTGTGCATCATTCTTTTCCACTGGTTCTCTTTGAGTATTTAGTGCGTCTGCGATGCGGAAAAGGGGCTGCCAGGCATCATGCTGCATTGCCCGATCAACATCTCTGTAGCTATAGTTTTTCATCACCCGGATGCTTGTCATCTCAATGTTGCTCTCCAGCATATTGTAATTGGTATCAAAGCGGACAAAAAGACTAAGTACAGCCTTATCTTGATTGGCATTCAGAGAAAACATACGTTCGGAGTATAGCGGGGGCAACATCGGTACTATCCCGGAAGGAAGATATAAGGAAGATATTCTGGCTTTTGCCTCTAAGAACAAAGCGTGGTTCCGGTCAAAGTAATCCGCCAAATTGCTCACGTGGATGCCCAGAAGATATCCCTCTTCATCTTTTTCCAAGCTGAGAGCATCATCAAAATCCCGGCTGCCTTCATCATCAATGCAGAATGCAGTAATGGGTTTAGTAGCGATATGAGGTGTTCTCAAACCAGTAGCCCAGTCTTCTTTGATAAATGCTATGGGCAATCCAGATTCCAACATGGGAGGATCAGGCAGGGATAACGTGTCGCCCAAAGCCTTTCTGAGCCAGGCAGGATTGATGTTCCCTGCATTCTTCAAAGCTTTGGCGAGATCGTCTATTCGCTCTCCTTGCAAGAGCAGTCGCAAATCGAGTAAAAGATCTGCCCTCAAGCCTGGATCCGGGCTCTGTTCGGGGTGATGTGCAAGTCTAATCACTGCATCTAAATATTGCTGCCTTACTTCCTGCTTCTTCATGTCTCTCAGATACTTGGCTTCGCTTTCTGGTGTGCGTCGATAATAGAGATCATGCTTTTGCAGATAGATCTGAGGATTGTCCTTCAGAAATAGTAAAAGAGCAAACAATTGGAAATCTCCGGTAATCCGATTTGCTTGGGCGATATCTTCAAAGCTCTGTCCCTCTGTGGAGACCGTAAGCTCCGGCAGTTCTTGCAATTGCAGTTGATGAACGAAATCCGCGAGGCTCTGTTCCAGAGGGGGATAGCAAGCCTTGCTGCAAAGTATTATCCTGGACGGATTGATGATCCGGTATTGCTTATCCAGCAACAGGATGTTATAGTTTTCAGCTTCCAAAGCAGCAACAAGCCCAAGGTGCAAAGAACCCTGGTCGTAAAACGCTACAGTGTGACCTACTGCTTCCTGACCGGTTGGGATTTGCTGTTTCATTTTTCTGCCTTTTACCTGCTTTGAAGTAAATGGCACCCCTGGGAAGAATCGAACTTCCGACCAACGGTTTAGGAAACCGCTGCTCTATCCCCTGAGCTACAGGGGCACTCATATCAAGATGCAAGCTTTTTGAATGGTGGAGATTCGTCAAGTTTACATTGACAAAACTCTGCTATCCGCCACTATGGCCCCATTAATGGATAGATCAAAGGAATGTCTGATATGAAAATAGCCATTGTAGGTGCCACCGGAGAGGTCGGCAGAATGATGATCAACTGCTTGGAGGAACAGAACCTGCAGCCGGAAGTACTGGATTTGTATGCTTCCGAAAAATCCCAGGGCAGTATGCTCTACTATATGGACAAACCCCTGGAAGTACAAGTTCTGGATGAAGAATCTCTCAAAAGGGATTATGATTATGTATTCTTTTCTGCCGGTGGGGGAGTGGCGCGATCCTATGCTCCCATCGCAGCCGCAGCTGGAGCGGTGGTCATCGACAATTCTTCCGCATACAGAACTGATACCGATATCCCGTTGGTAGTTCCCCAGATCAATTCGTCTCAGTTGAAAGACTATCGCGGAATCGTTGCAAATCCCAATTGCTCCACCATACAGATGGTATTGCCATTGGCAGTTTTAGACCGGGCTTTTGGGCTTCGCAAAGTGATCGTATCCACTTATCAGGCAGTATCGGGCAGCGGACACAACGGTATTGTTACTCTGGAAAATCAACGCCACGGATCACAGCTAAAGGGCATTTATCCAGAGATAATCGACCTCAATGTGATTCCTCAAATTGGTGTGTTTTTGGACAACGGTTACAGCAATGAAGAAGAAAAGATGCTCAATGAAACTCGCAAGATACTATGTAACGACAATATCCAAGTAAGTGCTACTACCGTGAGAGTACCGGTGATATATGGCCATTCCAATGCCGTATATGCCGAATTTGAACGGGAGGTGGATCTGCAAGAAGCCGCCTCTCTCCTCAGTAAAGCCCCGGCTATCCGATATCATGAAAACAGCTATATCACTCCACTGGGGATTGGTAATTCCAACGAAGCCCACGTCTGCAGACTCCGTTTTGGGGTAGATAAATACTCCTTGAGCTTCTGGAATGTAGGACACAATGTACGCATTGGTGCGGCTGCCAACGCAGTGAACATCCTGATTGCTCATGCAGAGATAAACGGGATAAACTGATTATGCTCGATCCCATTCATATCCGCCACCATCTGCATCAGATACCTGAATTGGCTTATGACGAATACAAGACCAAGGCATTCCTGATGCAGCAACTGCAAGAACTCATTACTCCGGGCAGCTTGTTCAGGATATTGGAGTTCAAAAATTCCAACGGTATCCTGGTGGAATACAACAATGGGAAGACCCAGGACAATTATAAACTATTCCGTGCGGATATGGATGCCCTGCCCACAATCGAGAAGAGCGGCTGCAGCTTTGCTTCCATTCACCCCGGTTTGATGCATGCTTGCGGTCACGATGTACACATGGCGGTTCTGATGGCTCTGATCCAAAAGGTACAGCAGTATCATCCTGCCCAAAACCTGCTATTTCTGTTTCAACCTGCCGAGGAAGGCCATGGTGGAGCAGAAAGCATAATAAACGAAAACATCCTGCAGGGCTATGACATCCGCGCTGCATTCGCTCTGCATGTTGGCAGTGATCTACCGGTGGGCACTATCAGTTCAAAATCCGGTATCTTCTTTGGGATCCCGCAGGAATTTGACCTGAGATTCGTTGGCAAAGCATCCCATGTGGCTTTTCCCGAAAAGGGGATAAACGCCCTTGCTGCCGGGATGCACTTCTATGAAGAACTTCTGAAGGAGATACCAGACCTCTCACGTGAGGAGCGCGTGATCTTCCATGTAGGAAAGATGAGCGCCGGGCAGGTTCGCAATATCATCGCCGATGAATGCCTGATGGAAGGCACTCACCGTACTCTATCCAAAGCGATGAGAGACCGGTTGAATACTCTGATCCAAAAACATGCTCAGGCTGCTGCCGATGCCATTGGAGCCCAGACGGAACTGCGCCTGCTGGGTACTTATGATCCTGTGGTGAATAACGCTGAATTGGAGAGCAACCTAAGAGAGATTTGTAACCAGATGGATTACTCCTATCTTCCTGCAGAGACTGTGATGACAGGTGAGGATTTCGGCTTTTTCAGCTCCATGTATCCAGCCTTGCTGTTCTGGCTGGGCAGTGGTAGCGATATGCCCCTGCACTCCGGGTATTTCTTGCCGGATGACGACTGTATTGAAGTGGGAGCCAATGTGATGTGGGGCCTATTGCAAAGCTAAGCGCTACAAGCTTATCTCAACCGCTTTGATCTGATCTCCCACCGGCAAAATAAGCCGCAACGCAACGCTGTTCTTTTTATCTTGCCTTAGCCAGGGGAGGATATCCTGAAAGCTTTGTTTGGCAGCAATATCAAGCGCTGCAGCCGGATAAGGATATTGCTGCAGGATGTTTTTCAGTACATCATATCGTGCAGTGTCGATGAGCTCCAATTCCATACTCAGATCACAAGCCATGTTCATGCCCAGGGCAACCGCATCTCCATGCTTGATCTCATAATTGCTGAGACCTTCCAGAGCGTGGGCAAAGCTGTGTCCAAAGTTCAAGATTTGCCGTTCAGCTTCGTCAAAGGGATCTTTCATGCAGATCGACACTTTGTATAAAGCATGGCTTAGGATTTCTTCCACATCGGGTATCTGTCCCTCCCAATCCGGTAATGGCAATTGCCCCCACAGCAGATGATTTTTCATCATCTCAGCATAACCCTGACGTAACTCGTCTGCGGGTAAGCTGTGTAAAAAACAGGGATGCAAAACGATGCGTTCTGCCGGATAGAATGAGCCGATGTGATTCTTGTAGCCCTGGAAATTCAGCCCAGTCTTTCCTCCGATGGCGGCATCCACCATGGCCAAAAGCGTGGATGGATACAAATGAAGGCGACAACCGCGCTTGTATGTGGATACAGCATAAGCAGCAATATCGCACACTACTCCGCCGCCAAAGACATGCACTACGCTGCTTCGCGTAAGTCCAGACTCACAAAAGAACTCGTATAAACGGTAGACACTATCCAGATCCTTGGTATCTTCTGATGCCTCAAGCTGAATGAGCGGTAGGTTTCCTAAACTAAAGTAGGAGGGATACAAGCTGTATAGATTGGCATCGCAAACAATCAGACCATACTGAGGATACTGTAGATGTTCCTGTATCTCAAGGTTATCCGGGCTTATCTGTGCATGCGGCATTCTCGTTATCGAATTACAGCTATCTTGCCTCGGGCAGATTTTCCATCGCTGTCCGTAACCACAAAGAAGTAAATGCCACTGGAAACTATCGTGCCCTTGTTGTTTTTGCCATCCCACTCAAAGCGGGAGAAGGGGCTCTCGTCCAGTTTCTTCACCAATTGTCCGGAAGCGCTGTAGATGCGGCATTCGTTCTTACCAGCGGGCATGCTGTCCTTGGGCAAATTCACTATCTGCACATAAGTGTGACCATCGGGACGGAAGGGATTGGGAAATGCTTTCAGCGTTTCCAGGTCTGTTTCCGGCTTTACCGTACGGCCGATACGAAGAGTATTGAGACCTTCTGTGGTACCAATCAACAATCTACCTTCCAGAGGATCGTAACCCAGAGAAATGATCTGATTTGATAGCAGAGGTGAATTGCCCTGATAATAGTTTGTAAATCGTTCGCGAATAGGATCATACATGGAAAGACCGTTCTCTTCGCTGCCAATCCAGATTCTGCCGAAAGGATCGCCGTAGATGGATAGAGGATAGGTTCTTTTACTGCCAAAAATGCGCTCTTCATCAGCGTAATACAGGGTGTCGTTTACCCAGGTATAAGAGGTGAAGTCATAGCGATAACGCTTGATATATACGTCATATTTGTACCAGGAATACTCATCCCACATATACAAGCCGGTACCGCTGGCCACGAAGTGCTGCCAACCGCTGGGACTGTGGGGAACTTCCACGCTGGCTACACCGTATATTTTGCCTTCCCTCAGCTCAGGCACGATCTCACCTGGTTCCAGCCAATGCCCGCCATCTTCCACCGGGATGCTGTCGTTGTTCCAGATCGAAAGACCGTTGTCGTATTCTGTGCCAAAAAAGTACTGTCTGCCATTGTGATAGGCGTTTAACACACGCTGATGGGGAGCATTGGGCAAGTGAAATGTGCTGTGAAGCGCGATGCTGTTTGCGGTGGTGGTCAATACATTTATTCCGCCATCATAACTGAGTACAAACATATTGTCATAAAGATCCCGATAAATACCACCGATGGTGCTGGTAAGCAAATTCGGGCCACCTGTTATAATCGGTCCCCAGCCTTGTAAGTCTTTATCCCATTTTCTGGTTCCTTCATGACTCATCCACAGCCAGGAGTCTTTAGGTTCATCATAAATACTTAAGCCAAAACGGTTTCCAGTGAGATTGTAGCTGGTCCACCAAGCGCCAAACCACTTACGATTCTGCCCGTCAACTTCCAGATTCAGGATGTTGTTCGAATGCAGGGGGCTGTTGTCTCTATTGAAGCTAAGCCAATGCCCATCTTTATAAGCGCTTACACCCATAGTGCCCTTGCGTACCACATTGTCGCCGATGATGCCACTGGCAAACCAGAGTGCATTATTCTGATCTACTTTACTCATCGTAATCTTCGGAAAAGCGATGTTATCCGGATTGTAGTATTCCCACTCATCGTCTCGGAATCGTGCGATTCCGTCTCCCCAGGTACAGATATATATATACCCGTCAAATTCTTTGATGCGTGAGACGTGATTGAAGCCAAATCCAGCTGTGTCCTTTTTCCATTGGGTTACATTCCCATTCGTCAAATCCAATCTGGTCAATAATGTGTCAGTAGGAGAATCGTAACGCAGCAGATCATTGTCCCAATCGCCATAAGCTACCCACAGCTTGTTTTCTCCGTCCAGATGAATTGCGGAGATTGGCCATTGACTGTTACTGTCATAGGGCTTAAATACCTGCCAATTGCCGCTCGCAGGGTCTCCTATCCAGATCCGGCCGTAAGCAGATAGAACAATAAACTCTGCATTTGTGCTGAGCTTCAAATCATTGTTGATGGGGAAGGGGGGGACTGTGCTAAGGCTCTTCCAGGCAGAATTTACTTCCAGAGAATCCAGGGGGACATAGCTAACGCCCAGCTCATGCGCCATATACAGGATATTATCATCACTCAATACCATGTCGGATATATTATTGCTGGGCAGCCCCCCTCCAGTGTTCATGCTATTGTATTGATGCAAGATCAATGGGAAACTTACATTATCCAGGTAATAAAACACAGAAAGTCCCTGCTCCGTTGCCACTAGTATCCGTGAATCCACTTCCAATAAGCGGTTTACGCGTGAGGAGGGTAGCCCCAATTCTTCATCCACATTCAAGATCCCATTAGCATTTAAACTGCTAATTCCATCCTGACTGGAGCCCATCCACAAGCTCTCGGAGAAATTGATCAAAGCCAGATTGCGGATGTCGTTTGACACTAAGCCGTCACCGGTGCCCAACTGCCGTATATGCTCGTATTCAGAAAGATGCAAAGCGTCTGCACCCTCTATTTCCGTGACTCCGCCCCAGCTGGAAAAGTAGATGTTATTGCCTTCTTTATCTATATCATAGACATGATTCACATTGTTTATTATCTGCCACTGCTGACCGTTGAGAAAGGCGGCAGACAGGATCCAGGCCAAAAGAAAGACTCTTTTCATCTTTTTTGCTCCATTCGCATGAAGATATATGCGACTATTACGATTAATGCCAATAGCACCAATAACAGGGAAAATAGTACCTTTTTATCGGTGAATGAAAAGCCAATGGCGATCAGGCCAAAAAGCATGGTTACAAAATATACGATAATCGAAATTACTCTCTGAGAAAGCCCAAAAGCCAACATTGTGTGATGGATATGAGCCTTATCCGCCTTGAAGACGCGCCCCACCTTCAATCTGCGAAAAACAGCCAACATCACATCCAATAGGGGGATAGCCAGCGCTGTGAGCGGGATCATCATCGTAAGTGAGGTGATACCCTTGTATTGCGCTGAACCGGCGGTCGAAATCGCAGCGATGTATAGACCGATAAATTGCGATCCGGTCTCACCCAGAAAGATCTTTGCGGGATGGAAATTGTAGCGAAGAAATGCCAATGTTCCCGCCAAAAGGAAGCTGGAAAGCGCGATTACCAGGACATTCCCCTCGCGTAAACCGCAAACCATCAGTACAATGCTCACAATGGCTGCTATTCCCGCAGCCAGACCGTCCATGCCGTCAATTAAGTTTATGGCGTTGATCACTATCACATACCATAACACGGTGACCGGAAACGACAACCAGCCCAGTACGAAATGCGATCCCAGAGGATTGGTAAGAAAATAAACCCGATAACCTATCACATACATAATGACGCCCAGAAGAACTTGCCACACCAGCTTGATGCGCGCCGGACTCTCAAACCGGTCATCGATAATCCCGAAAGTCATGGCCAAAATCCCGGTTATCGAGAGCTCAAAGAAGAAGCGGCTGATATCCTGTCCCCGGGAAAGAAAGGCAAAAACCAATTGCACCGCAATAATGGGCAATCCAAATGACAGTCCCCCTGCTTCCGGAGTGCTGGTTTTGTGAATCCTGCGTTCTCCTGGTATGGCCAGAATACCATGCCGAGTGGCAAAACGCATGTTCCAGGGCCCCAAAATGAGCGTACCGAAGAAGATCACGAGACTGCTGATGATGATGTATAAGGTCATAAAATATCCTGGCCTTTAGGCTCCTCTCCTCTCATAGATTGCGCGATAGTCACGGATCATCGCATCATAATTGCATACCCGTCTAATATACTGCTGCGCATATCTTCCTTTTTGGACTATTTCTTCCGGATTCGCGGCAATCTCCACAAGCTTGGAAACCAAGCTCTCCTCATCATCCAGAGGCACTAGCCAGCCGCTTTCCGTAACCACTAACTCACTAATGGATGGGATGTCCGAACCGATAACCGGCAAACCGGCCTGCATGGCTTCGATGATGCTGTAGGGCATGGCTTCCCAGCGGGAATAGAGGATGAAAGCATCAAACACCGCCAACCACGGCTGTACCTGAGAATCCCAGCCCGGGAGCAGTATGCGATCACTCAAACGATGACTGGCTACGATGCTGCGGCACAAGGAATAGTGCTCGCCATCGCCCAGGAGGATAAATCTCAATCTCTGCTCGCGTATGCAGGCCTTACAGGCGGCTATCACCAAAGCCAGCACATTCTTCTGATCGGAAAATCGGATTGTGGAGCCGATCGTGATGCTGTCGTCTGTATGCTTCACTCTATCTGGCACAGGATTTGCTCCCTCAGCAATGGCATTATAGATGCTTTTGGCCTTGCTTTCCGGGATCAAGCCAAGCGCCACACAGCGGATGCGATCTACATTGTTCACAAACACTGTGTAGTCTCCTAGGGCATTGCCCAGCTTTTCCATCATCATATAAAAGCTCTTTACAAGTACGGGTTGAGAATCCTGAAACGCCGTTCCATGGGCTGTATGTACGATCCTTTTCACTCCCGCTACACGCGCTGCCAGCCGTCCCAATATCCCCGGTTTGGAGGAATTGGTGTGTACTATATCGAAGTGGTATCTACGCATAATGCTCAGGATGTCGAAAAAGGCAGCAATGTCCCACACAGAGATCCGATGCCGAAAAGAGCTTACAGGCAGAAACTTCCATCCTCTTTCCAGCACAGCATCTTCGAACTCTCTGCCTGGTTTGGCTGCTACATAGATTTCATATTCATCTGCGGGCAAGCCGTCCAGTAAATGCAGGCTAAAGCGCTGTGCACCGCTGAGCAGGGGTAATAGCTGTAGATGCAGGATTCTCTTCTTCATTTGTGCCCAAATCTGATGATGGCAAAAGATTTCGCCTTTACGTTCGTGAATCTAACGATGTTGCCGTCAATCCTGGCCTTTTCACCGTCAATCTCGCGGATTTTGCCATCTATAAACACTTGTAAACAGAAGTGATCCATATCGTCATCGAAATACACGGAGATCTCGTATTCGCCCTCGGCGATGGTCACCCGGTTTCGTTTTTCCCACCAGATACTCAGTTCTCGCGCAGTGCTGATCCAAGTGGGAGCGGACTTGATAAGCCCCAATAGATACGAATATAGCTTGTGACAATAATGTATATCGCTGTAGGAGGCCAGGGAGAAATCCAGGGCGAAAATGCCGTGAGTGCGCTGAATCTGATGGAAATAACTCTTGATCTGATTCTTCGCATCGTCCAAAGCCAGAATCTTGTGTTTATTCACCCTTAGATACTGATCCCGATAGGTGGTAGGCAGGATCAGATATCCGGCTTTGCCTCCTATCCAGGGATGGAATGGGAAGCTGGAGCCGTCATAAAAGCCGGGACTGTCTTTGAAAGCAGAACTCTGGCTGAACAGCGGATTGATCTTGTCGTGCAAAGTGCGGAGTTCGTTGTTTTGCGTGTACGCCAATTGCCTGATGCCGATCTGATCCTTCGCCAATTGATGCAACATCACCTGCTTCCGGCTCATCATGTCGTCGCGATTGAGCTTGTCATTGGCCAAGAGCAAGCCGATGTCGTTGCCTCTGCCCATGATCTTCTGAATCTCTTCCTGCAGGTCGGGATCCTCCAAACCATAATCCAGGTCTTCACACTTGTCCGTACCCAAAAAGAAGGTGGAGTGACAGTCGTTTTCACGCTCCAGATCCTGAAACTCGTCGAAATTCCAATACAGTTCGTAGTTTGTAAAGAGATATTGAAGCTTTCCCCAGAGCGCATGAAAGAGCTGCCGAAATTTTAAGGTAATAAGCATGCTAAAATCATCCGCAATAGAGAGGATCAATGAGGGTAAATTCCACTTTTGCAGATCGTCCACGCTATGAGAAAGCAGCACCGCCGACGTCTGCGCTTCCGGCCACAGGCACTTCTGTGCCAGAGCCTGCTTTTTATGTATCGCGTGCTCTTTGATCATTGATTCCAGAAGCCACAACAGACTATCCACGGTGGGAGTGTTTCGATGTGTGTAAAAAGCGCTGCCTTCCTCTTCAAAGCGCTCCGCTCCCTCGGCCTTGGAGTAGTAAGTCCGCTCCCTGCTGGAGATGTGGTAAAACACATTACCAACCAGGTCAAAATTGATCTTGCCGCCGCTGAACTCCTTATCAATGTAATTCTCGGCAACATGGTTGAAACCGCGACTGCAGATGATCTGAGTGGGATACAGCAGCTTTTTCTCCTTCATGTACCTCCGTAAAGCTTCCGGATTCAATCCGCTTGGCTCGTAAAGCTTTGTATCACATGCTATATAGATGGTAATGTAATGACGCGCCAAGGCCTTTATCTGCTCTTCATCCGGTTCACTGAGACTGTAGAGTATCACAATGTCCTGAGGCTTTAGATCTTCAGGATCCGTCACATAACGATGGGCAAAACCCAATACCTGGAAGATGAAATCGAAGCTAAAGCGTATCTCACGTGTAAATCGTTCTAATTTATGGTCTATGAAGATAGATATCATGCTGTGTCTTTCCACCAATTCAGTTTATGCCACTCAAATAAAGCTATGTTGAAAGTCAAGGAGTTTGTTGAATGTTCCACTTCGTTTGGCGTTTGAGGGCTTGTTCGTTCTTTGTTCTTAGTTAATTAGTTCAGCGGTGCAGCAGTGCTGCGGTTGTATCTCGTACCTCTGGCACGTTCTCGTTATTGCAGCTCTCCTGAGGTGTCAATGTGCAATCTCCAAATTTCTTTCAAGGACTTGTCTGAAAATCATTGACATCAAGGCCAATCCCGATTGGATTGCGACTAATCTCTTCTCACTGCATAAGTGACGCGGCGAAGCCGTATCCAACACTTGATTATCACTCAAAATAGTGGTTGCAAGCACCTAGTTGTTGTACCTCGTGCCTCCGGCCCGTTCTTGTAACCTCGTGCCTCTGGCACGTGAAAAACTGGGTGATCACAGAGCTATACTACAGCCCGCTACATGCTTGAACATTGAATCTACCATCAGTATATTTTAATCTATAGCAAGCACAACCATCATTGTAAAGGTTTAGTAATGAAACCAATCGTAAATTACAAACGCTTTCTACCTCACAAGCAAGAAGAGAATTCCATAATATCCGTTACATGGCGTCAAAACCTGACAATTCCTCAAGCACTGCTGGATTTACTTCAAGAACAAAGCAATATATGGCACAAAACACATGCACTGGATGATGATAAAAGATTCCTCCATGAACAGCAGTATCAGCTTTTTGACACAGAACTCGCAAAGTACAATCACCCTGAATTCAAACTGACGGATTCAGAAATTGCGTACATCATCAAAGACGCTCTGCATTTCTACAACGATAAGAAATACCGTTTACATGCATATTGCATTATGTCAAACCACATTCATGCCCTCATACAGCCAATATCAAATTCTGAAGGCATTATCCCCAGGCTTCAGGATATAGTAAGAGGGCTTAAAACCTTTACAGCAAAGAAGATAAATGAACTTAGGAGAGAATCCGGCTCGGTGTGGGCCAAAAACTTTTATGACAGCATCATTCGTGATGAAGATCATTATTGGAATGTCCTGAATTACATCCTAAACAATCCTGTTAAAGCGGGAATTGTTGAAAAGTGGCAGGATTATAAGTATCTATATTGGAATTCTTTGCTCCTTGAGAGAGACAACTCGCTCAATAACATCGATGCGTAGAGATGAATGCCCAGAACTAATCAAGCTTCAACCAGCTTTGCCTAATCAAACGGGGAGATTGGTGAATTTTCATGAAGTTGATTCTGGGAGCATCAAGAGAATGAGCTGAATAGGGATAACTTTATCCACGTGCCAGAGGCACGAGGTTACGAGAACGGGCCAGAGGCACGAGGTACGATCCGCAGCAC